>CAZLIR010000211.1:0-2665 GCA_964559635.1 uncultured Enterobacterales bacterium | reverse complement strand
CGCATTTCTTCAACACGGACCAGATAGCGGTCGTAGCAGTCACCATTGGTACCAATTGGAATATCAAAATCTAACTGGTCATACACTTCATAAGGTTGTTTCTTACGCAGATCCCAAGCGATGCCTGAGCCACGTAACATTGGACCAGTAAAGCCCAGTGCCTGTGCACGCTCTGGCGTAACAATACCGATATCCACAGTACGCTGTTTCCAGATACGGTTATCAGTCAGGAGTGTTTCATAGTCGTCAACACACTTAGGGAAACGGTCTATGAAGCGCTCAAGGAAATCTAACAGACTGCCTTCACGATCTTCGTTGAGCTGATCAACCTCTTTCTGACTGTGCCAGCGCGAGGCTTCATACTTTGGCATCTCATTTGGTAGGTCACGATAAACACCACCTGGACGGTAGTAAGCAGCGTGCATACGCGCACCCGATACTGCCTCGTAGCAATCCATCAATGGCTCACGCTCTCTGAAGCAGTAGATGAACATTGTCATCGCACCAATATCAAGACCGTGTGCACCAAGCCACATAAGGTGGTTCATGATGCGCGTTACTTCATCGAACATAACTCGAATGTACTGTGCTCGAATTGGTACTTGAATGCCCATTAATTTTTCCATGGCTAATACATAACCATGTTCGTTACACATCATCGAAACGTAATCGAGACGATCCATGTAAGGAATTGAGTGCTGGAACGGCTTAGCTTCTGCTAGCTTCTCTGTCGCACGATGGAGTAGACCAATATGCGGATCTGCGCGAACAATTGTCTCACCATCAAGCTCGAGTACCATACGTAGTACCCCGTGAGCAGCCGGATGCTGTGGTCCAAAGTTCAGAGTATAGTTTCTAATTTCTGTCATCTGTCTTACTCCGCACCTTGCTCTTCTTCAGCGCCGTATCTCAAGTCATCACGGATAACGCGCGGTACATTAATTCGTTCTTCAATAGACACTGGCTCATACACACAACGCTTTTCAGTGGCGTCATAGCGCATTTCCAGGTGACCAATGAGTGGGAAATCTTTGCGGAATGGATGTCCAACAAAGCCATAGTCCGTGAGTATGCGACGTAAATCTTCATGGCCCTCGTAGAGAATGCCAAATAGGTCAAATGATTCGCGCTCGAACCAATCAGCACCAGGCCAAACAGGCGTGACTGTTGGAATACGTAGGTCATTCTCATCAACGAAGGTCTTAACACGTAAACGGTGGTTGTTATCAATTGATAGCAAATGCATAACTGAAGCAAAGCGTGCCTTAGTCCATTGACGCTCAAACTCGAGTGTGCGATCAACACCACGACTAAAGCCTTCGCCAGTCGCTGATTCTGTTGACCACTGAGTCATGCCATAGGCACTGTAATCAACACCACACAGGTCGATTAGGATTGTGAAGCCAAACTGTGGCTCATCGCGAAGACGCTCAGAGACTTCAATTAAATTTTTAGGTGAAACCTGAATAGTGACTTCGTTATATTCAAGTTTTGAATCTTCGATTAAATCACCGAATGCTTCAGCAAGCGCAGCACTTAGTTTTTCTGGACTCATGCTACTGCCTCCGTGACCTTTTCACGCGCAATGGTGTTCGTGCGACGGATTTTTTGCTGTAACTGAAGTAAGCCATAAAGCAGTGCTTCTGCGGTTGGTGGGCAACCCGGGACATAAATGTCTACCGGTACGATGCGATCACATCCTCGAACGACCGAGTAAGAGTAGTGATAGTAACCACCACCGTTGGCACATGAACCCATTGAGAGAACCCAGCGTGGTTCTGGCATCTGGTCATATACACGACGCAAGGCTGGCGCCATTTTGTTGGTTAGCGTACCAGCAACAATCATCAAATCTGATTGGCGTGGACTTGGACGGAAGATAATTCCGAAGCGGTCTAAGTCATAACGCGGCGCACCGGCCTGCATCATCTCAACCGCACAACAGGCTAGACCAAACGTCATTGGCCATAGCGAGCCTGTCTGAGCCCAGTTACGTAAGGTATCAACCGACGTAGTGATGAAACCTTCGTCTAATTTACCTTCTATTCCCATTCCAATGCTCCTTTCTTCCACTCGTAGAGGAAGCCAACCACTAACAACCCAAGGAATACGGCCATCGTCCAAACGCCAAACATACCAATTTCCTGGAACACTACTGCCCACGGAATGAGGAAGGCTACTTCCAAGTCAAAAATGATGAATAGAATGGCAACCAGATAGAAGCGAACATCGAACTTCATTCGCGCATCTTCGAAGGCGTCAAATCCACACTCATAAGGTGTAATCTTGTCTTCATCGGGTTTATTGGGTGCTATTGTCAGGCCGACCACAATCAGCATGGTACCGAAACCAAAACCAACCAGTATAAATATCAAAACTGGTAAATAATTTTCCAGCATTCAATGTCCCCTTGGGTCATATTTAGGTGAATTAATATAGGTTTTATTGTTGACGTGAATTCTAGCATATATTCAACAAATTGGAGCGTTTTTTCCGATCAAAATTTAATACATCTTGGATTCTTTTGTACGATATAACTGAGCTATATCAATAGAATGACAAATCACGGAAATAAAAAAGCCTCACGCATTGAGTAAGGCTTCTAAAGAATGGTGCCGAAGGCCGGACTTGAACCGGCACAGCTTGCGCTACTGCCCCCTCAAGA
>CAZLIR010000210.1:0-4223 GCA_964559635.1 uncultured Enterobacterales bacterium | reverse complement strand
AAATACAACGAAACGATTATTTTAATAATATTTAGCATTCTGCACATATGTTCCTGTCAGGGGCTGAAAAACCGCCCTCAGCCCTGTAAAACAAGGGATTTTACTTGCCAAACTAGAGGACTATGGCTATCCTCTCACCCACAACCCACACACTGGTATTTCTGAGAATTATGTCCCTATTAAACCGCCTTTTTGCCGCACTTTTACTCGTCATAATGACGACATTTTCCGCGTATGCCAAGCCAATGGACTACTATCTGCCAGAAGGGGGTACCTATGCTGAGAATATCACAACCCCTGAGCAATTTATTGGTTATCAGGTGGGTGAATTTCATGTCAGACACGATCAGTTAGTCAATTACATGCGCCATTTGGCACAGAGTTCCGAGCGTACACATCTGATTGAAATGGGCACCAGTTGGGAAAAAAGACCGCAGGTGCTGTTGGTGATTTCAGCGCCGGAGAACATCGCGACACTGAAAGGTTTGTTGGCCGAGGGCAAAGAGTTTCGTGAATCCCAGCAAGACAAGCTGGCAGTGTGGATGGGGTACAGTATTCACGGTAACGAGCCAAGCGGCACGAATGCCTCACTGTTATCGTCTTATCATTTCACAGCACTGCAGGGCGCTGAGCACGAGGCGGTACTCAAGGACACCTTTATCATTCTCGAGCCAAGCCTGAATCCCGATGGCTATGGTCGCTTCAGTACGTGGGCGAATAATAATCGCTCACTCAATCTGGTCGCGGATCCAATGGACCGTGAACATCTTGAAGACTGGCCCGGTGGTCGTACCAACCATTACCGCTTTGATCTCAATCGCGATTGGTTGCTAGCTACGCAAAATGAATCTAAGAACCGCCTGAACTGGTTCCAGTATTTCCACGCCAATGTATTCGGCGATTTCCATGAGATGGGCACTAATGCCACCTACTTCTTCCAGCCAGGTGTTCCCAGCCGCAACAACCCACTGACACCAGAAGAGAATTTTGCTATCACGGCTGATATTGCTACCTATCATGCCAAGGCATTGGATGACATTGGTAGTCTCTACTACAACAAGCAAAGTTTCGATGATTTTTATTACGGCAAGGGCTCAACATACCCAGACGTTCAGGGCAGTGTCGGCATTTTGTTCGAGCAGGCCAGCGCGCGGGGACATCTGCAAAACAGTGTTAACGGTCCGCTGCACTTCCCGTTTGCCGTACGCAATCAATTTGTTACTTCCCTGTCAACGCTCGCAGGTGCCTATGCCAATAAAGATCGACTGATTGATTATCGCAAACAGTTCTTCAGTGATGCACGTGAGGAGGCCAAAAGCGATCGTAATCGTGGTCTGGTGATCAGCGCCAATGGTGATAAGGGTCGTCTGATGGCCTTAGTTGATACGTTGTTAAGACACCGCATCAAGGTTTTTGAGTTGGTTGGTTCAGCAAAAATTGCCGGTAAGACAGTGACCGATGGTGTGGTCATTCCTTATCAGCAGCGTCAGTACAGACTCATTAAAGCCATGTTTGAGACGCGCACCAAGTTCCGTGACAACACCTTCTACGATGTCTCTACCTGGAACTTTGGCCATGCCTATAATCTACCCTTCGAGGCGGTTGAGCGACGACGTTGGAAAGGTCTGGCCGGTGCTGAAATCACATCAGCAGATTTACCGGCAGGTAGCGTGTCCGGTCAATCGACGGTGGGTTATGTTCTGGACTGGTCGCAGTTACAAACACCTGCGGCGGCGCAAGATCTGATGCAATCCGGTATGAAACTTCGACTGGCTCGTAAGCCGTTTGAGCTGCCGACTGACAATGGTACTACGCGATTCCCGGCAGGATCTGTGGTTCTGCCTGTCGGCATACAGGGCATGTCTGCTGAAGCTGTCTACACACAATTGAGTGCCATGGCCTCAGCGCATAATATCCAGGTTACTGCCGTGACATCCGGACTGGCCAACAGCGGCATAGATTTGGGCAGCCCGGATATGGTGCCTCTCAAAGCGGCGAAGGCGGTCATGTTAATCGGCAGTGGCGTCTCATCCTACGATAGCGGTCATCTCTGGTACTTCGCTGACAATCATTTGCAGATGGAATTGTCGCAGGTTGATAAACGCTTTTTTAGTCGCTTGAATCTCGATAACTACACGCATCTGATCCTCGTCAGCGGCAACTACAGTTCTCTCAGCGAGAAGGATGTTGAAAAACTGCGTCGTTGGATTAACGGTGGTGGTGTCGTGATTGGTATGAAGTCAGCCAACGACTGGTTAGCAAAACAAAAACTGCTCACCACCGAAGTAAGTCGTACCAGCTCGGAGCTCAATGACAGTGAAAAACGCACCTATTCGGACATGGCAGAAGACAATGCCCAACGCCATATCGGTGGCAGTATTTTCTCAGTGGATGTCGATACCTCACATCCGTTGGCTTTTGGTCTGAACTCAGAAACCTTGTCTGCGTTTAAGAACCATCGGCATATTATTGAAATCTCAGAAAAGCCATATCACAACGTCATGACCTATGGCGCTAAACCATTAGTCAGTGGCTACATATCTGAAGGCAATCTAGCCAATATCGCAAACTCTGCTTACCTCTCTGCTGAGCGCATGGGACGAGGCAGCGTGATCGCGATTGCTGATAATCCGGTATTCCGTGGTTATTGGCTTGGAACCTCTCGTGTCCTGAGTAACAGCTTATTCTTCGGAACCGCGTTCTCACGACCCAATCAGTAATCAGGAGTAAATCGTATGTCTCCCTCTCCGGGAAAGAAGGGCGTTGAGCGCGGGTATGTGATCCCGATCGGTGGCGCTGAAGAGAAAATGGGTGATCCGGTCATCCTACAAAAGTTTGTCGACCTTTGCGGTGGCGATACCTGTCGCATCATTGTTATTCCAACCGCTTCGCAACTAGAAGAAACCGGTCCGCGCTATGTTGATTTATTCCACAAGCTAGGTGCCAAGGAAGTGATTTCCATGCCCATTGAAACGCGTGATGATGCCCTGCGTGATGATTATCTTGAGCATCTGCATGCCGCAGATGGGATTTTCATGACCGGCGGTAATCAGTTGCGCTTAAGTACTATTTTAGGTGGTACTCCGGTGGCGCAAGCGATTCGCAAACTTAATGCGACCGGCACGCACGTGGCCGGCACTTCTGCTGGTGCAGCGATTATGCCAGAGCATATGATTGTCGGTGGTGATAGTGGCGCCACTCCGAGTGAAGATGGTGTGACACTGGCTCCGGGTTTAGGGTTATCGAACAGCTTTATTATTGACCAGCATTTCCGACAGCGGGATCGCATTGGTCGACTATTAACAGCATTGTCATACAACCCATTTGTTACCGGCATTGGTGTCGATGAAGATACCGCCGCCTTCATTCGCTCTGATGGGGTGTTTGAAGTGGTTGGCAGTGGTGCCATTACGGTGGTCGATCCGGGCGCCTTGAAATACTCATCGATGGGTAAGGTTCGTCGGGGTGATGCCGTAACACTGATTGGACTTAATTTACACATTCTCGCTGCTGGGGCGCGGTTTGATTCGAATACACGCATTGCCTGTGCCGAAAACGATCATTCCGTTATAGACGAGACTATTCAGGAGAAGAACGCATGAAAATAATGCGCACCAACGTATACGTCGGGCCGAATCTGTACGCCAGTTTTCCGGTCATTCGACATCAATTGGATTTGGGCATCTTGGAGCAGTGGCCTTCAGCTAAAATTGGCAAAGAATTTACCGATGGCCTAGTGGCGGCATTACCGGGCTTGGATGAGCATGGTTGTTCGTATCGCACACCGGGTGGCTTTATTCGTCGTCTAACTGAAGATGAAGGTACCTGGTTAGGCCACGTATTTGAGCACGTGATCTTAGAAATACAATGTATGGCTGGCATGGAAGTGACCTTCGGTCGCACCCGCTCACTTGAGCAGCCTGGCACCTACAATATGGTGTTCCAATACAAGCAACGAGATGTTGGTTTGGAAGCCTCTCGCATTGGTCGTGAATTATTATTAAGTCTGTTACCGGAATCACTGCAAGCTGAACTTAAAGCCGATGGGGTAGAAATAGAAGACGACTTTGATTGGGATGATGAAATTGAAACGTTCATTAAATTTGCCCAACGCAAGGCGTTTGGTCCATCGACTGCCTCGCTCGTTAAAGCGGCCGAAGAGCGTGATATTCCCTGGTTACGTCTAAACCAATATTCGTTAGTGCAGTTAGGTCACGGTAAAT
>CAZLIR010000209.1:0-4279 GCA_964559635.1 uncultured Enterobacterales bacterium | reverse complement strand
TACGCGGTCTGCACAACCTGTCTGGCTTTGACGATGGCTGTGTCCTGACCATCGGCAACTTCGATGGCATTCATCGGGGACATCAGGCAATCCTTGACCGTCTACTGCATTGTGCTGAGGAGCATAATCTGCCGTCAGCGGTAATGTTCTTTGACCCTCATCCGGAGGAGATATTTCGACCTGATGTTGCGCCAGCCCGATTAAGCCGATTTCGCGATAAGATTAATTTTCTGAGTAATTATGGCATTGAGAAACTGATTCTGGTTAAGTTCAGTCAGTCCTTCTCACAAATGAGTCATGAACATTTTGTCAAGGATATCCTGGTCAGCAAACTGGCGGTTAAGCATCTGATCATTGGTGATGACTTCCATTTTGGTTATAGACGACAGGGTAATTATGACTATCTGAAAGCGCATGCGGACGAGGGCGGGTATGGTCTGGAGAACACCCCCACCTTGTCGCTCGATGGTGTGCGCATTAGCTCGACCTATGTGCGTCAGAGTTTGGCTGAGAATAATCTCGAAAGAGCTAAGAATTTGTTGGGTAGACCCTATATTATCTCTGGCAAGGTCGTCCATGGCGATAAGCGCGGTCGTACAATTGGGTTTCCAACAGCGAATGTATTATTACATCGCAAGAAGAGCCCGGTTAACGGGGTGTTTGCCGTGTCGGTGACTATGACATCCTCTCCCGATCAGCCACCCATTTATGGTGTGGCAAACATTGGTACCCGACCGACACTCGGTGGCGAGCGACTGCAGCTTGAAGTCCACCTTTATAATTGGGATAAAGATATCTATGGCGCGCATATTACAGTAGAATTTGTACGTTTTATTCGCGCTGAAAAGAAATTTAGTGACTTTGCTGAATTACAGCGACAAATCGCGTTGGACAGCCAGCAAGCAAAAGACGTTTTTAATATTTAATAATCAATAAAGAACCTATGACAAACTACAAAGAGACACTCAATTTACCTAAGACCGGTTTCGCCATGAAGGCCAATCTCGCTAATCGTGAGCCGGCTATGATAAAGCGTTGGGAGGATGAGGACTTTTACGAAAAAGTACGCTCTGCGCGAGCAGGTCGTGAAAAGTTTATCCTGCACGATGTCCCACCCTATGCTAACGGGAATATTCATATCGGCCATGCTGTGAATAAGGTTCTTAAGGATATTATCATTCGTCATAAAACACTTGATGGTTATGATGCGCCGTATGTTCCCGGTTGGGACTGCCACGGTTTGCCGATTGAGTTAAATGTTGAGAAGAAAATCGGCAAGGCCGGTGTGAAGGTCCCGGTAGCAGAATTTCGCAAAAAATGTCGCGAGTATGCCGAGCGTCAGATAGACGGCCAACGCAAAGACTTCATCCGCCTGGGTATCATGGGCGAGTGGGATACCCCCTATAAAACCATGAACTTCTCGTATGAAGCTGAGATTATCCGCACGCTTGCACGGATTGTGCACAACAATCATCTTCATAAGGGCTTTAAGCCGGTCCATTGGTGTACCGATTGTGGTTCAGCCTTGGCCGAAGCTGAGGTTGAATATCAGGACAAGGTCTCACCGGCTATTGATGTGGCCTTCAACGTGGTTGATGAGGAGCGTCTGGCCGAGGTTAGTCAGCTAAATGATGCATCCGGCTTCGCTGTTGTTATTTGGACCACAACCCCCTGGACCATTCCAGCCAACGAAGCCGTCACAGTGCACCCAGAGCTCGATTATGTACTAGTCGAGGCAAGTGACACCGAGGGAAAGAGTAAACGATTGATCCTTGTCAGAGAGCTCATGGAGTCTTGTCTTGAGCGTTACGGACTGGGCAAAGCTAATATCTTGGCTGAAGTGAACGGTGCGGCGCTGGAGATGTTAACGATCAAACACCCAATATATGACAAACAGGTGCCGGTGATTTTGGGCGACCATGTCACCACCGATTCTGGTACTGGCTGTGTCCATACCGCCCCTGCCCATGGTCAGGAGGACTATGCGGTTGGTAAGTTGTATGATTTGCCGGTGAATAACCCGGTTGGCGGTAATGGTGTGTTTCTAGAATCGACTGAGCGTTTCGCCGGTCAGTTTGTTTTCAAGGCAAATGATGATGTAGTGGCGGCCCTTGCTGAAAAAGGGACATTACTCGCCAATGAGAGCTACGATCACAGTTATCCGCATTGTTGGCGTCACAAGAAACCGATTATCTTCCGTGCCACACCGCAATGGTTTATTAGCATGGTGAAAGAGGGTTTGCGTGATTTAGCCATGGAAACTATCCCTAATGTGCAGTGGGTTCCGGACTGGGGTCAGGCGCGCATTGAATCGATGATCGGGAATCGACCTGATTGGTGTATCTCACGTCAGCGAACCTGGGGTGTGCCATTGAGTCTGTTAGTACATAAAGAAACCAATGAGCTGCATCCGAGAACCTACGAGCTAATGCTGAAAGTTGCCGACAAGGTCGAGCAAGAGGGTATTCAGGCTTGGTTTGATTTGTCTCTTGATGAGCTATTAGGTCATGAGGCTGACGAGTATGAGAAGGTCATGGATACCTTGGATGTCTGGTTCGATTCCGGGGTGAGTCATGCCGCTGTGTGTGATCAGTTGGAGCATCTGTATAGTCCGGCAGATTTATATCTGGAAGGTTCAGATCAACATCGAGGTTGGTTTCAGTCATCATTATTGACCTCATTAGCGGCCAAGGGCGAGGCGCCTTATAAGGCCGTTTTGACCCATGGATTCACCGTAGATGGTAACGGTGAGAAAATGTCCAAGTCACGCGGTAATGTGGTTGCGCCGCAGGAAGTTACCTCGAGTCTGGGCGCTGATATTCTGCGCTTGTGGGTCGCAGGGACCGATTATCAGGGAGAAATTGCTGTCTCTGATGAAATCTTAAAACGTACAGCTGATACCTATCGCCGCATCCGAAATACGGCGCGCTTTCTGTTATCAAATCTGAACGGCTTCGACCCTGCCACTGATATACTCGACTTTGCCGAATTGCTACCGCTGGATCAATACGCCATTGATCGTGCTCATGCACTGCAACTGGAAGTTCAGGCTGATTTTCATAATTACCAGTTTTTGTCGGTAGTGCAAAAGGTGCATAATTTCTGTGCCGGTGAGATGGGCAGCTTCTATCTGGATGTCATCAAAGACCGTCAATATACCGCAAAAACAGGTTCGCATGCCCATCGTTCATGTCAGACTGCGATGTTTCATATTCTCGAAGCACTCGTGCGCTGGATTACACCCATATTACCGTTCACCTCTGATGAGATCTGGCAGGCCATGCCGGGAGAACGGACAGAAACCATTTTCACAGAAGAATGGTATGAGCACTTATCGGCATTAGCTGATGACGCCAAAGTGGGCCATGAAACATGGCAACTTCTGGCGAGTATCCGAGAAGCTGTTAACAAACTCATCGAGACACAGCGTAATGAGGGTAAACTCGGTGGCTCTCTTGAAGCCGAAGTTACGCTATACCTGAACCAGACAATTTCTGCTGAGTTAGCGCCTATGCTACAAGAGCTTCGCTTTGCTCTGATCACCTCAAAAGTTCAAATCAAGGCTATCGAGCAATTACCAGCTCATGCTGTGGCGACTGATATCGAAGGTGTCGCGCTTGCCGTCAGTAAATCTGAGCATGAAAAGTGTGAGCGCTGCTGGCACCGTGTTGAGGATATTGGCGTTGACCCTGACCATCCAACCATTTGTGGCCGTTGTGTGACGAATGTCGTTGGTGATGGTGAGACGCGCGAGTTTGTGTAATGACTCAGTCGGGTGCGCTTAATTGGAAACTTTGGCTGCTGATTAGTTTGGCTGTGTTTGCCCTGGATCAAGTAACTAAGTTGTGGATCCTGGATAATTTTATACTTGGTGAGCGTCAGGTATTACTACCGTTCTTTAATTTGGTGCATGTGCATAATTACGGTGCCGCATTCAGCTTTCTGAGTGATCAGCCTGGTTGGCAGCGTTGGTTTTTACTAGCAGTGACGTCGGTGATCAGTGTGGTGTTGTTAGTGTGGTTAACGCGACTGCAAGCGCAGCAAAAGTTACTGGCACTATCACTTGCGCTCATTCTGGGTGGCGCTCTGGGTAATCTATATGACCGCGCAGTTTATGGCTATGTCGTTGACTTTATTGATTGGCATGTGAATGGCTACCACTGGCCGGCATTTAATATTGCCGATGCAGGAATTAGCTGTGGCGCGGTGCTATTAATCCTTGATACCTTCATCAATCCCGAGCCAAAGGCAAAAGATAAAGCGCCGCATAGCAAAGAAG
>CAZLIR010000208.1:0-4287 GCA_964559635.1 uncultured Enterobacterales bacterium | reverse complement strand
GTGATGATAATTCCGACGTTGGCACGGAAACCTTCCGAGTCAATCATCTTGGTATCATCCCAAAAATAATTTAAAGTTAACTTATTCTTTCACAGCCGTAGCGTTCTAGCAAATAATAGCGAAAAATTCGTAGCAGAGCGGACATACAGACAGAGCAATGCAACCAAACGCAAGACCCAAAACCATAGCAGAACTTGAATCGCGGTTGGCCGATATTGCTGGCCTGCGTATCGGAGAGTTAGCGTCGCCGCTGGGTATCGAAGTGCCGGAGCATTTACGGCAAAAGAAAGGTTTTGTTGGCCAATTGCTCGAAGTTGTACTGGGAGCGGATGGCGGTAACCACATGCAGCCGGACTTTTCTGAGCTCGGGGTGGAATTAAAAACTATTCCTGTCAACCGCGCAGGCGCACCACTTGAATCGACCTATGTCTCAGTCGTGCCATTAACAAACCGCTCTCTTAGGGCCTGGCCAGAGAGTATTGTTCATGCCAAATTAAAGCATGTACTTTGGTTGCCAGTCGAAGCTGAACGTAACATTAAAGTTGCTGATCGACGCATCGGTAGTGGTTTTCTCTGGCGACCGGATCAGCAAACTGAGCACGAGCTAGCGAATGACTACACCGAACTGATGACGAAAATTGTCTGTGGTGAAGTTGACTCAATTACCGCTGATCAAGGGCAGTGGTTGCATGTCAGGCCTAAGGCAGCCAATGCCTCAGCGCTCACTGAAGCGATTGGGCCAGAGGGCCAGATCATTAAAACCTTACCGCGCGGGTTTTATTTAAGATCGCGGTTCACGCGAAACATTCTTGGCCAACAATTTGCCAGTCAGGGATAAGTCAGCCTTATCCCTGAATAGACCATTATTTGCAGCGCTTTGACGAGGTGTCTGCGCCAAATGACAGGTCAAGATCTGCGGTGTTGACTTCTTTGCCAGCAAATATCACGGCGCCAGAGCCAGCATCACCATGAATGTTTGTTGCACCACATAAATTCGCAGTTGCGCCAGAGGATAGGTCCACATGTGCATTCTCCACAGTGAATGATGTCGCGCTTCTATTGAATGCACTGCCTGTAGACATGTCGAGTTCTAAATCAGCGGTAAAACCATTGACTTCGACATACGAACCGCTGCTTGCATCAACGATGACTTTTGAGCTGTTAACAGCACAGCTATCGACCTTGATGGTCGCACCTGATGAAATATCAATGAGCGAGAGCATGCCGTCGGTCATTTCTATATCCAGTTCAACTTGAGTGTTCTCAGTGTCACCACTTGAAAGTAGTTTGCCTATAATACTGCCAGCAGAAACATTACGAGAGATATCAAGAATATCCTGGTCGATGGCGACATCGATTTTGTTCAGCTCTTTTTGCTTACCTCTTAATGTAATGGTATTGCTACTGCCACAGGTCACTTTAGTTTTCATGCCTGAGCCGATTGATACGCCACTGAATGAGTCGACTTCGACCAATTGTTCCGCAGCATGTGCTGTTGCCGTTGATAGCGCAATAATGGTGGCAATGGCTGTTAATCTTGCGGTCATAAGATTCTCCTATTGTATCGGTTATCGTATTTATTGTGTCGATCACGATACCTCGTGGATATCGTCATCGCCCGACTATCTGTTTAGTCACTAGTCTTGTTAGCGAAGCATGAACCATGCCAGTACTATTTTTGCCGGAAATAGCGGGCATTTGGTTTGAATTCACGCAGAAATACGCGGACCGAGCGACGGATTTAACTAAATTATAGGCAATCTTACAAATTTGGCAGGATCATTTTCGCCAGAAAGCCGGTACGATCAGCACCAGCAAGGTAAAGATTTCTAATCGACCTAATAACATGGCCAGACAGAGCACCCACTTGGAGATGTCGCCGATACTGGAGTAGTTCAGAGCGACCTCTCCCAACCCCGGACCGAGGTTATTAAGACAGGCGGCGACTGCTGAGAAGGCGGTGACTTGGTCTAGTCCGTCAGCCATGAGGATCAGCAGCATGACAACGAAGAGCGCAACATACACCGCAAAAAAGCCCCAGACAGCCTCAACAATTTTATTATCAATCGGAGTCTTGCCTAACTTTATGACAAAAATAGCATGCGGATGTATCAGTTTTTTAACCTCACGAAAGCCCTGTTTGAATAGCAGTAAAAAGCGAATAACCTTTATGCCACCTCCGGTCGAGCCAGCACAGCCACCAACAAAACTCATAAACAACAACAGTATTGGCAGAAAAGCCGGCCACATATGGTAGTTTTCTGTGGTGAAGCCAGCGGTCGTGCCAATGGAGATCGCTTGAAATATGGCATGGCGTAATGAATCAACGCCTGTGTATGTTTCATAGGACCAGAGGATCATGAAGCAGATCAGTATCGCTACTAGCAACAGACTGACATAGGTTTTGAATTCTGGATCATTGAAGTAACACAACAGGTTGACCTTTTTAAAGGCCAGATAGTGAAGTGAGAAGTTTATCCCGGCCAGCAACATGAAGGCAGCGCAAATCAATTCAACCGCGGCACTATCAAAGTAAGCTATGGAGGCATCGTGGGTCGAGAAGCCACCAATGGCGACCGTTGAGTAGGCATGACAAATTGCATCAAACAAGGTCATACCAGCAGACCAATAGGCGATCGTACAGGCAACCGTTAAGCTCAGATATATGTACCACAGTGCTTTGGCGGTGTTGGCAATGCGTGGTGTCAGCTTGGAATCTTTGACCGGCCCGGGAGCTTCAGCCTTGTAGAGTTGCATGCCACCAATACCCAACATCGGTAAGACCGCTACTGCCAGTACAATGATCCCCATGCCGCCAATCCACTGCAGCTGTTGGCGATAATAGAGAATGGCTTTGGGCATTTCATCCAACTCGCTGAGCACCGTCGCACCGGTCGTTGTCAGACCAGAGAAAGACTCAAAAACAGCATCTACCAGGCGGATTTTCAGATCATCCGCTAACAAGAACGGTAATGCACCAAACAGTGATAGCACGGTCCAGAACAGCACCACAATCAGGAACCCATCACGCGTTTTCAACTCACGCTTTTCGGTACGATAGCGATACCAAAGACCACCACCCAGAAGCAGGGTGATGATGAATGATTCAATCAGCGCTAATCCACCGGAGTCCGGATAAATTAATGACACGATCATTGGTGGGATGAGAGTCAAACTCAGCAGGGTAATTAATATACCCAGTATTCGTAGAATGGTTCTGATGTTCATCTAGATGCTCCGATCATCAACCAGACTAGATAAAGGTGGGGTCCACTTCAAACAGGCGCTCAACGGCCTTGATGGATTTTTTATCAACCATAAACAGGATCACATGGTCATCACTTTCAATAATCACATCATCATGGCCCATCAACACTTCCTCCGTATCACCCTCGCCACGGACAATGGCACCAATGGTCGTGCCGTAGGGAAGTTCCAATTCATCGATACGCTTGCCAACCACTTTTGAAGTATGGCTATCGCCATGGGCAATGGTTTCCATGGCTTCTGCGGTATTCTCGCGACTGCCGCGATTAACATATTCCAGTGATCCGGGATCACGTTGCTCTGCAGTATGGTGACGTAAGCTGTAGACGGTAGCGACATCACCTTGCCGAATAAACGATAACAGTGAGCTGATTGTGACTTGCTGCGGTGATATTGCAATATCAATCTCATGGCCCTCTGCGAGCTCGACATATTCTTCCCGGTTGATCAAGGCCATCACCTTACGGCAACCAAGTTTCTTCGCCAACATGGCTGCCATGATATTGCTCGCATCATCATTTGTGACGGCGATAAAAGCATCCATATCTTCGATATTTTCTTCCAACAGCAGCTCTTTATTGGAGGCATCTGTGTTGAGAACCGTGCCCTTTAGCTCAGCAGATAATCGTTCCGCCGATTCCTGATTACGCTCCAGCACCTTGACCTGACAATTAACGCCTTCCAGCATGTGCGCCAGACCTGTACCAATATGACCACCACCGGCAATCATGATTTTCTTGTAGGGGTCTTCCAATCGCTGCAGCTCAGATATGACCTCAATGATGTCATTGCGCTCGGCAATGAAAAATACCTCATCATTGGCCTCAATGACCGTATCACCCGTCGGCACAATGGGCTCACCGCGCCGAAAGATCGCGGCCACACGACTATCGACATTAGGAATATGTTGTCTCAGAGTGGCGATATTACTGCCAACGAGTGGGCCACCATAGTAGGCGCGAACGGCGACCAGACGCACCTTGCCCCGGGCAAAATCGACCACTTGAAGCGAACCCGGGT
>CAZLIR010000207.1:0-4387 GCA_964559635.1 uncultured Enterobacterales bacterium | reverse complement strand
GCCCCACAAAGGGACCTTTTATTATTTGGCGCGCCCGGAGTGATTCGAACACCCGACCAACTGGTTCGAAGCCAGTTACTCTATCCAGCTGAGCTACGGGCGCGCAGGCTGTGAATTCTCACACTTCTTAGAGTTGTGTTCAAGTACAACTTAACTATTTATACAGAAAGACAGGATTAGGGTATATTGCCGGCATGTGTATATTGTTTATAGCCATCGAACAGCATCCGCGTTATCCACTCATAATTGCGGCAAATCGCGATGAATTTTACGCCAGACCCACTCAGGAGAGCGCATTTTGGCCAGAAAGTCCTGAACTACTGGCAGGTCGTGATCTGCAATCTGGCGGAACTTGGATGGGAGTCAACAAAAGTGGCTATATCGCCGCTCTGACCAATGTCAGAGACCTAACCAGAAATGACCAAGATGCCATCAGTCGTGGCCATTTGGTCAGTAATTTCTTGCATCAACCGCAAAGCGATTATGAGCATGAACTGCGACAGTCAGCGGACCAGTATAATGGCTACAACTTGCTCTATGGTCATTGGCGTAACCTCTCCGTGTATAACAATATCAACGACACACTGCAGCGCTTATCCGCCGGTGTTTATGGGCTTTCAAATGCTATGCTCGATACACCATGGCCGAAACTCTCGACTGGTGTGCAAAACCTGACCCATCTGTTAGCGACAGATCCAGAGCAACTCCCTGAGCAACTCTTTAAGGTATTGGCCGACTCTAACAGGGCTGCGGATGAACACTTACCCGATACCGGGATTGGTTTGACGTATGAGAGAGCCCTGTCATCAATCTTTATCAATCTGGATAACTATGGCACGCGTTCCTCAACTGTGGTGCTGATTTCCGATGATCAGCAATTACAGTGGTATGAACGTAGTTATGACGATAGGGGGACTATTTTTGATACGCAGCACTACGAACTGACACTACAAGATTGAGTTGGTTTGTGTTTTAAGAGCTTTGGGATTTATTAGGGTTTGGGACTTTCGACCGCCTTTAGCGAGTTACTCTATCCAGTTGAGTGACGGTCGAAAGCTTTCCAAAGAAAAAGATTGGTACATCTGTCTGGACACCTGACCAGTATATTGCGCTGAAAAAGACTGTAAAGTGGTAATGTTTTATTGTGTGATTGATGTCACAATAATCGTATTAAAGGAACAAGAATATTTAAACATATGAGCATGCTTTTTATTAAAAACGCACAAACCTACACCCCCGATTCAATTGGCCGGAAAGATGTATTGCTTGCCGGTAACAAGGTGTTGGCAATAGAGGACTCTATCTCGGAGCATCATCTGCTACCGGGCACCAAAGTCATCGATGCCTCCCATCATCTGTTAGTACCAGGCTTTGTTGACTCCCTCGTGCACATCACCGGAGGTGGAGGTGAGGGCGGGTTCCATACTAGAACACCAGCGATGGATCTCAGCGATGCCACAACCGCAGGCATAACCACACTGGTCGGCGCCTTAGGCACCGATTCAACCACGCGCAGTCTGCCGGATCTACTCGCTAAAGCACGCGCGCTTAGTCATGAGGGGATTACTTGCTACTGCCATACCGGCTCCTATCAGGTACCTGTGACTACCATAACCGGCTCTGTCAAAGACGACATCATTCTGATTAATGAGTTTATCGGGGTTGGTGAAATCGCGATTGCCGATCATCGTTCATCAATGCCATCGGCTGCTGAGCTTGGTCGAATCGCAGCTGAGGCCAGGGTAGGTGGTATGCTCAGTGGTAAAAAGGGTATTGTCAGTATCCATATGGGGGATAGCACAGATTACCTATCCTTGCTTGAGACCATCATCGCTCAATCAGACATTCCGAGGACACAGTTTTATCCGACCCACATGAACCGCAACTTGGGTTTATTTGACGCCGGTAAGCAGTGGGCCAATAGCGGGGGCTATATCGACTTAACCACCAGCACAACAGAAATGGATCTGGCTCGTGGTGAGCCGCCGTGCTCCAAGGCATTGGCTGAATTACTGGACGATAATATTGCTATCGAGCAAATCACTTTCTCGTCCGACGGTCATGCCAGCTTACCGATCTTTGATGACAATCACGATTTAGTCGGACTAAAGGTCGGTCTTGAGGAGAGTTTATATCGGGAGGTTCGTCTCGCGGTTACTGATCATGGCGTCGATTTAGCCACTGCGCTGAAAGTAATTACCCAGAATCCGGCTAAAGTGCTTGGATTATCCCATAAGGGACATATATCTACTGAACACGATGCTGACATGGTTCTGCTCAGAGATGATGATTTAGCGATTGATACTGTCATCGCTAGAGGTCAGGTTATGGTTGAGCAGGCTAAACCGGTTATTAAAGGAACCTTCGAATGAACCATACAATTCTTAACGTACCCCTTGTTTCTGACATTTCAGATAACGCCAAGCGTGTGCTTTTTGGAATGGGCTGTTTCTGGGGTGTTGAGCGTCTATTCTGGCAGTTGGATGGTGTCTATCGAACTGCGGCTGGCTATGCTGGCGGTGTGATGGAAAATCCTGATTATCGAACCGTTTGTAGCGGTACTACGGGACATACGGAAGTGGTTGAGGTTGTTTATTTTCCCGATCAAATTAGTCTTAATGAGTTATTAAAAGTGTTCTGGGAGAATCATGACCCAACTCAGGGACACCGACAAGGCAATGATATTGGCTCGCAGTATCGCTCCATGATCACGACCTATGATCCGGATCAGGCACAAGAGGCGCTCGAATCGCGTAATAGCTATCAAGCGGCATTAACAAAATCCGGTTACGGTAATATCACAACAGAATTAAACAGCGATCAGATTTTCTGGATAGCGGAAGAATATCACCAACAATACCTGGACAAGAATCCCAATGGCTACTGTGGTATTTCAGGCACAGGTACCTGCTTCATCTAGACCTTAATCTACTTGGTTAATCAACGACCTTTGCTATAAAGGTCGCCCTGCGTGGTGCAGGGTATCCCTCAATTGTTAAGTCACTATTGTCTGGATCAAGGTAGTTTGTCAGTGAGTGGAAGGTCATCCACTCAGTCGCTCTTTGCTCTTCTACGGTAGTTTTATTCTCATCAACCAGTCTGACATCCACTAGATCACAGCGATTGAGCCACAGCTTTAGTGCCGCAGTCGAAGGCAAAAACCAGACATTGCGCATTTGCGCGTAGCGTCCCTCAGGTATCAGTGCAGTATTTTGATCACCATCTACAACCAGTGTCTCTAGGATCAGCTCACCTCCTTTGCGAACAAAGGACTTGAGTTGTCGAATGTGATCAATGGGCGAGCGGCGATGATAAAGCACACCCATCGAGAAAACCTTATCAAAGCCCTTCACGATCGGTAGATCTTCTAATGCGCAGGGGAGGTGCCAGACATTATCAACCTTGAGAAAATGATTAACTGCCAGAAACTGAGCATAAAACTTCTGCGATGGATCAATACCAATAGCAGCCTTGGCGCCCATACCCGCCATTCGAAAAAGATGATAACCATTACCACAGCCGACATCCAAAATAGCCTGATTATGACAATCGCTCAGGTGCGGTGCTATGCGCTCCCATTTCCAGTCAGAGCGCCATTCAGTGTTCAGATGAATAGCATCCAGTTGAAATGGACCTTTACGCCACGGATGCAGCATCATCAACTCAGCCGTGATCGCTTGAATTTGTGCTTCCGAAAGCGCTGTCTGCGCAGTAAAGCCGACCTGTTGCTCTAGTTGCAGGTCAGCGATGGCTATGTCTGGCAACTGACTGATCATCGTTAGCCAGTCATTCAACTGACCATGGGTGTAGTTTTGCAATACATGATCAATACACTCTGGCAATTGTTCATGCCATTGGCTAAAAATTTCCTCATCGAGGACCTGCTTAAGGGTATCTAATGACTTCATTTGACCGCTAAGAGTGAGGCGAAGTTATATTGCTGATACCAGACTGATATTTCATCGAAACCAGCACTGGATAGTCTTTGCATGTGCGCAGACACAGTCTCCGGGAGCATGACATTCTGCAATGCATCACGCTTTTGACTGATCTCGAGTTCACTGTATCCTTGTGTGCGTTTGAATTTTTCATGCAGGTTGATAATAAGTTTATCGATGTTCTCACCCGGAAACTCAATCTTCTCGGATAATACCAACACGCCTCCAGGTTGCAGGCCCTCATAGATAGTTTTGATGAGCTGTTCTCTGCTTTCAGGCGCAATAAATTGCAGTGTGAAATTAAGCACCACCAGACTGGCATCTTGGATATTAATGTTGAGAATATCATCCTCAACGACGGTCACCGGTACATCAGAAGTATAGGCCTCTAGAAGTTCACTACAGCGCTTAACCATTGCCGGCGAGCTATCAACAGCAATCACTGCGAC
>CAZLIR010000206.1:0-4427 GCA_964559635.1 uncultured Enterobacterales bacterium | reverse complement strand
TATGCGATTGATGCGAGCAAGATTAATCAAGAGCTCGGTTGGAAGCCATTGGAGACTTTCGAAACCGGTATTCGTAAGACCATAGGGTGGTATCTGGAGCACGGGAAATCTGCTTTTTAGATGAATACCGTAAGTATTCTTTTACAAATCCATTCAGCATTGATTCATCTACAAGTGATAGAATTATGACTCATTTAACAGGTTTATTAACTATGAGTCGTAAATTCATCCCATTATTTGCACTTATCGCATGCTCGAATTTAGTTTTTGCTGAACCAAGGCCCTACACAGCCAAATTCACAATATTTCAGGATGATGATCGGGTAGGTCAGATGACTAAAACACTTAGTCTCGTTAACGATGACATGTATCGACTCACTACCTCATCAAAAGCGAAACTATTCTTTGTCAAAGTCACTCACGAGGAAGATGCCATCTTTGCCTGGCAGAATAATCAGGCGATACCGAAAAGCTACCTCAGGACTACAGATACCAGTTTCTCATCGAAACGAAAGACAGTACAGACATTCAACTGGCCAACCATGTCCGAAACCGGAACGTATCGAGATAAAGCTTGGGACATGGAGTTAACTGATGCGAGCCACTCCAGACTGACCGACATCGTGCAATTTCAAGAGTTATTGAAGCAAGCCAAAGAGCCTATTGCCAGTATGGCTTTCTTAATTCACGACAGAGGCACGAGTAAGAATGAAACCTTCACCTTCGAGTCTGTTGAAATCATAAACACCCCTTCGGGAAAATATAAGACATGGCGCTATCGAAAGACGCATAATAACCCAAAGCGTCAGAGCCTCTATTGGTTTGCAACTGAATTAGACTTTGTTCCGGTCAGAGTACAACAATTTAAAGATGGCGAAGAGCAAGCAAACATGATGCTCAAAGAAATTACATTTGATTAAAACTTATCCCTAAACCATAATAATCTCATGACCATTTTCAGAGAATTATTGTGTCTTCATTCAAGCAGTTCCTCCTAGATAAAATTAATAACAAAGAAGCAGTAATAGGCATCTATGGGCTAGGCTATGTTGGTCTGCCACTTGCCATGAGATTTGCCGAATGCGGTTTTAAAGTCATTGGCTTTGACATCGATCAAGCGAAGATAGATTCCATTAATCGCGGTAGAACATATATCAAGCATATACCGGATGATCAGGTAATGACTCTCGTTGATAATCAATTTAAGGGTACTACCGACTTCTCGATAACGGAGAATGTTGATGTTGTCATTATTTGCGTGCCTACACCCCTTGATAACAATCGCGATCCTGATCTGAGTTTCGTCATCAATACCCTAGACTCAGCATTACCATTTCTTCGCGAGGGACAATTGCTATCACTCGAGAGCACGACCTACCCAGGTACTACAGAAGAAGTTCTGCTACCCAAAATTGAATCACGTGGATTTTCAATTGGCGATGATTACTTTCTTGTGTACTCGCCAGAGCGAGAAGATCCAGGTAATAGTAAGTTTAATACTCACAACATCCCCAAAGTTTGCGGTGGTCATACATCTAATTGTATGGAACTGGGTAAGGCGTTATATGAACAAGCAATTGATACTGTAGTTGAGGTTAGCTCAACACAGGTCGCTGAATTTACAAAGATACTTGAGAATATTCACCGTGCCGTCAATATTGGATTAGTCAATGAAATGAAAATTGTTGCCGATAAAATGGGCATTGATATTCATGAGGTTATCAAAGCAGCATCAACCAAACCTTTCGGCTTCACGCCTTACTACCCTGGCCCGGGACTAGGCGGACACTGTATACCCATCGACCCGTTTTACCTCACATGGAAAGCGCGCCAATATGGTATCGATACCCGATTTATTGAACTCGCAGGTGAAGTAAATACCAATATGCCTAATTGGGTGGTATCTAAAGTAGCAGGCGCCTTGGAAGAACGTGAAAAATCACTGAAACATTCTAAAATTCTACTCTTGGGTATAGCCTACAAAAAGAATGTCGATGACATGCGAGAGACGCCGTCAGCGGAGCTAATCAAACTATTGTCTGAAAAAGGTGCGACAGTTGATTACTCTGATCCTCATGTGGCCTCATTTCCTAAAATGCGTCGCTATAACTTCAGACTGGATAGTGTCGATCTCACTCCTGAGAACATCGCCTCTTATGACTGCTTGCTAATAGCAACAGATCATGACGACTTTGACTATGACTTGATTCTAGAGCATGCACAGCTGGTGGTTGATACTCGGGGACGCTATACCGAGCCGCGCGAGAATCTTGTCAAAGCCTAAATTATTTTTAGGTTTGCGGCAGTGTGACGCCGGTTTGCCCCTGATACTTTCCGCCACGATCCTTGTAGGAAGTTTCACACACTTCATCAGATTCAAAAAATAACATCTGTGCAACACCCTCATTGGCATAGATTTTAGCTGGCAGTGGCGTGGTATTGGAAAACTCCAGTGTTACGTGGCCTTCCCACTCTGGTTCGAGTGGCGTGACGTTCACAATGATACCGCAACGTGCATAGGTCGATTTACCTAAGCAAACCGTTAAGACGTTACGTGGAATTTTGAAATATTCAACGGTTCTGGCGAGCGCAAATGAGTTTGGCGGTATGATACAGACATCTGATTTAATATCGACAAAGCTCTTCTCATCAAACTTTTTGGGGTCAACCACAGCAGAATTGATGTTAGTAAATACCTTAAACTCATCGGCACAACGAACATCATAACCATAACTTGAGGTACCGTAAGAGACGATCTTTTCACCATCGATATATCTGACTTGTCCGGGCTCGAATGGATCAAGCATATTCTGCTCTTCTACCATTCGTCGAATCCATTTATCTGATTTAATGCTCATTGAATAATCCGCGCGTTGTGTGAATTTAGATACTCATTTTAATTGATGGCACATGATACAACCGAGCCTACATTTGAACAAGAAATTAAACGAAGCTGAATGTTTAACAGACAGAGTATTTATGCCTCACGGAACATAATCGGCGCAGCATCACCTCTGAAATCTTTCGGTAACACAGCCATGCGAGCAGTAAGTTTACGCGCAATATCACGATAAATACCGGCTACCTGTCCGTCTTTGTCCGCAGCCACTGTGGGATTGCCTGAATCTGTTTGCTGGCGGATATTCATCTGCAGTGGTAATGAGCCCAATAACGGCACACCATACTTATCAGCAAGTGACTCACCACCGCCCTCGCCAAAAATGGCTTCGTTGTGGCCACAGTTGGAGCAGATGTGTGTTGCCATATTCTCGACAATACCAAGGGATGGGATATTCACCTTGTTGAACATGCTAATCGCCTTCTTGGCGTCAATGAGCGCAATGTCCTGTGGTGTTGTGACGATCAGGGCACCGGTAACTGGCACCTTCTGTGATAGTGTTAATTGGATGTCCCCCGTGCCGGGCGGTAGGTCTATCACCAAATAATCAAGCCCACCCCAATTTGTTTGGGTGAGTAATTGCTGAAGCGCATTGCTGACCATCGGACCACGCCAGATAGTCGCGGTATCCTCATCGACCAAGAAGCCAATTGACATGACGTTAATGCCATGTGCTTTGACAGGCTCGAATGTCTTTTGGTCGTGACTGACTGGCTGCTCGTCTTTTACGCCAAGCATCATCGGTTGGCTTGGTCCGTATATATCGGCATCTAAAATACCTACTTTTGCGCCTTCCGCTTGAAGCGCGAGGGCAAGATTAACTGTCGTGGTTGATTTACCGACACCACCCTTGCCTGAAGCGACTGCAATAATGTTTTTAATGCCCTCAATCGGTGCTGTGTCTACCTCAACCTTATGTGATGCGATACGCCAGCTAATCTCGACCTTGGCAGAGTCAATATTGTCCGACGCCTCAAGAGCATTTTGAATTAAATCAGTCAGCTCGTCTTGCGCACCCAAAGACGGAAACCCGAGTCGTATAGCGACATTTACCGATGGTCCATCTATTTCGATTGTTTGTACTGCTTTGCACTGAACCAGATTTTGCTCAAACAGTTCGTGCTCAATTTGCTCAAGTATCTCGGTAACCTGCTGCTCGGTTGGGTTTGCCATTATTACTCCGAATTTATGTTGGATTTAGTTATTCTGATAGTCCTAGTTAATGTTGTGCTAAGACCGCTTTCTTCAAGGGCTCATCCAGAATTAATTCTCCATAGATCATACGGATTATCTGTAAAGCAGATGCCTTCTGAGGTATCATTTGCGCTTTGAATTTAGCTATCTGTTGTAATGAACCAAAATCCGCGAAAAATACTGGTAACGAGCGCACTTCCGTATGCAAATGGTCCGATTCATATTGGTCATTTGCTGGAGTATATCCAAACTGATATCTGGGTCAGATTTCAGAAAATGCGCGGCCACGTTTGTCATTATGTCTGTGCTGACGACACGCACGGCACACCTGTCA
>CAZLIR010000205.1:0-4461 GCA_964559635.1 uncultured Enterobacterales bacterium | reverse complement strand
GCTGAAGAGGTGCGTGGCGGTGCATTGAGAATGCTACAGGAGGGGTTATTCGACAGATTCCCGGTCGATATGGTGTTTGGATTACACAACATGCCAGGCATTGCGACCGGACAGTTTGCCATTTGTGAGGGCCCGTTGATGGCATCTTTTGCACATTTTGAATGTGAAATCATTGGCAAGGGCGGCCACTCCTCGGCTCCCCATTTAAATATTGATCCTGTCGCAATTGGTGCTGATTTGGTTCAGCAATGGCAGTTAATCGTACCTCAGAAAGTGTCATCGGCTGAGCGTGCTGTGATTGCGACCACTGAATTTCATGCCGGAACAGCATTCAATATCTGTCCGGAGACTGCGATTTTACGTGGCTCATGCCGGGCGCTCTCAAATCCGGTCGCACAATTAATTGCAGAGCAAATGGCACAAACTGCAGAACGTGTCTGCGCCCAACATGGCGCGACCTGCCGATTTGATTACCATCAGGCATATCCCGTGCTTGTGAATCACAAGCAAGGTGTTGATCTGGCATTGGCAGCTGCTCAAGTAGTGGTCGGTCATGCGAATGTCATTGATAACCAAGAGGCAAGCATGGGCTCTGAGGACTTTGCTGAATTTCTGCTGCAATGTCCGGGTGCCTACATCTTCCTTGGCAATGGTGTCGAGAGCCGCGGAGGCTGTATGATCCATAATCCCGGTTATGACTTCAACGATGCAAACCTGCCGATTGGTGCACGATATTGGAGTATGTTGGTCGAGACGTACCTAAACTAATAATAACAAAAGAGCCCATTATGAATGTTTACCGCCAGATAGTCTTACTGTCCTCATTTATTCTCTTTGCTTGTCAGTCACAAGAGCATCCACAGCAGGCCCAATACTCGGCTGAGATCATCCGCACTAATCACCATGTGGCTCATATCAGTGCGGCTGATTATCCGTCACTTGGTTTTGGTGAGGGGTATGCTGCTGCCGAGGACCATATTTGTAACATTGCCCACAGCATGGTCGTCGCACGTGGAGAGCGGAGCAAATATCACGGTATGGGCAAGAATAAGCGACACTTCATTTCGGATGTTGTCATGCACGCGCTTGATATTCCCACACGCGCTGCAGATGCCTTTCATAGCGATAGTAAAGAACTCAAGGATTGGGCGACTGGCTACGCCGACGGCTACAATCATTATCTGGCCGTTACCGGTGTTGATAACATTGGTTCATGGTGTGCTGGTGCGGCGTGGGTCAAGCCGATTACAGCACAGGACATATACCGACGAGCTCTAACTCTTGCGAACAGCGGCACAAGAGTGCCGGGCATGATCGCATCAGCCAAACCACCGATAGAGAAAAAAGCTGAGCAGAAAAAGATAGCGCAGACAACCGCAGAACTCAGCGCTATTCTTGAAGATGAAGTGTTGACTCTGGAACAACGATATCTGGGGTCAAATGCCTGGGCATTTGGCAAAGACCGTACCGAGAATAAACGTGGTCTGTTATTAGCAAATCCTCATTATCCGTGGTCTGGTTCAAATCGTTTCTGGGAAAAGCACCTGACCATCCCGGGGCAACTCAATGCCTATGGCGTAGGGCTACTTGGCCTGCCTGGTGTGACGTTAGGCTTTAATGAACATGTCGCATGGAGTCATACGGTCTCTGATAGTGAGCGTATTGTGTTTTATCAGTTGCGACTGGTGGATGGCAATCCTACCCAATATCACTACGGCGATGAAATTCGCTCAATGACTGCAAAACAACTCAGTGTTGAGGTGGCCGGTCAAGATGAGCCAGTCTCCCATACTGTGTGGTTTAGCCACCATGGTCCGATAGTCAATTTACCCGGAATTGGTTGGAATGATCGTGTTGCTGTGAGTATGCGCGATGCCAATTTTGCTAATTATCTGATGATGGCTCAATGGAAGGATATGTCAGAAGCGCAAAGCATGGATGAGTTTATTGCTGCCCATGAGCGTTGGAGCGCCATGCCCTGGGTTAATACAATGGCAACCAGCATGGATGGTCGTGCCGTATACATGGATAATTCCAATGTCGGTAACTTAAGCGATGAGGCGATTTCACTCTGGAAGCAAAGCCTGAAGAAATCTGGACTTGCTAGCGCTCTCTATGCCAAACGCAAGTTTGTTGTACTTGATGGCAGTGATGAGCGTTTCGAATGGGTCGAAGATCCAGAGGCTAGCATTGTTGGTAACATTCCGTTCGCTAACAAACCAATCCAAGACCGCAGTGATTATATTTTTAATGCCAATGACAGTTACTGGTTAACCAACACGTCTGCACCGATGGCTGAGCACTCGCCACTTTATGGCCCACACGCATCTAGTCGTACGTTGCGCACTCGGATGAATGCCTTATTGGTAGCGAATGATGATCCTATGGGTTACGCCGGTGAAGATAAGCGATTCTCCAGAGCCGAAATGCAGGCGGCCATATTTGCCAATGACAGCTCAGCGGCACAACTGCTCATGCCAGCTTTATTAAGCGCCTGTATTGAGACACCGAGCATCATGCTCGATGGCAACGAGATAGATTTAACCTCTGCCTGCTCGGCCCTCGCTGAATTTGATCTGAAGTTTAATCTTGATAGTCAGGGCTCTGTGTTATTTCGTGAGTGGTTAACGCGTTATTCATACGCTGATACCATGAGTCCGGGCGCCTTATTTTCAGTTCCCTTTGATGTGAATGAACCGGTTAATACCCCACATACACTCGCTGATAAACCCCTTGCATTGGAGCACCTCGCCCAAGCCGCTGCGATTCTAACCAAGGCCGGTGTTTCATTAAATGCCACCATGGGAGACACACAATTTGCCTATCGTGCGGGTGAGATAATACCTATTCATGGTGGTAAACATGTGGAAGGTGTCGCCAATGTCATTGGACAGAGAGTCTATGACACTCAGGCATTTCAGGAGCGTGGAATAGCCATTGATGGCTCACAATTCCTGAAGGATAAGGGTTATCCTATAACCTACGGTACGAGCTTTATTATGGCATTGTCATTTACAGATGCAGGTCCTGAAGCTGAAGCTTTTATGACCTATAGTCAGTCTGGTGATCCGAATTCAGTCTTCTTTACTGATCAGACCAAACTATTTTCTGACAAACAATGGCGGCCAGTGCTATATCGTCCCGAGGCGATTAAATCAAATACCCTGTCCAAGAAGACGGTATCAGCCGTTCGCTAGCGGTGTTGTGGTGCAGTTAATGATCGGTGTTATGACGAAAGGGAACGTAGAATGGACACCATTTGAACGCGGCTGTGATTATTGGCACAACACCCGCGGCAAACCAAAGATTCTGTGTAAAAACACCTGTTAATAATAATAAGAAGCCCAAAATAAGGCGTAAAACGCGATCCGTGGTACCAATATTACACTGCACCTAGTGTCTCCCCTATGAATAATGCTAAATGGCGGACATTATAGGGAAGGGCTCGCATCTCACCCACAGAAGAATGACATAGCAGCACATTAAGTTGATCTAGATCAATAAATCGCTTTGATGATCCCTTCGAGTAGATTATTGACACCTGTGTCAGTACCCGGAGCGGTATAGCCAAGACGAACCACCACAAGCTCTTTTGCAGGGATCACAACCACGACTTGACCCTGATAACCATTCATAAAGTAGGCGTCGTTGGAAACTGATGGCCAGGGGGGAGTCCAATAGTCATTGGTGGGCTCAGAGTTGAGCCAGAACTGCGCACCGTATTCTCGATTGGCTGCGGTATGTGTAGGTTGAGTGCTGTAATCTACCCAACCTTCTGGCAACAATCGCACGCCATTCCAGACACCATCTTGCAGGATTAATTGACCCAAACGCGCCCAATCATGCGGTGTGGCATAGAAATAGGATGAACCGATAAACACATTACTTCCGTCGGTCTCCATGGTTGCTGACTGCAGACCGATAGGTGTAAAAAGCGCCTCATCCGCGTAATCGTATTTATCTTGCAGGCTGCCGCCAATCGTATCGAAAATGATGCGTGTGAGAATATTGGTGGTGCCGCTAGAGTAGGCCCAATGACTATCAACAGGGTGTGCCAGAGGCATATTGATCGCATAATCTGAGGCACTAGTAGCATTGGATAACATCGTGGTGACATCCGTATTAATTCCGTAGTCTTCGTTAAATGCCAAGCCACTACTCATACGCAACAGTTGATCCGTGGTTATTTGCGCGCGCTCATCCGCTTGCCACGCTGCAACAGGTGCTGGCGTCATGATATCTAACTTACCTTTGTGGACTAAGGTACCAATCAACAGGTTAGTGACACTTTTAGCCATTGACCAACTGAGAGATGGCGTAGTGGCAGAGATTGGTGCAGCATACTGCTCTGCAATCAATTCACCTTTGTGGATCACAACTACCGCTTTGGTATTTCTATGACCAGTCGTCGGCTCGATAAAGGCATCATTAATTGCCTTAGCCAGGATTTGGTAATCAATG
>CAZLIR010000204.1:0-4466 GCA_964559635.1 uncultured Enterobacterales bacterium | reverse complement strand
GAAATAACCCATCGGTTTGTGTAATGCTTCCCAAAGCGCATCATCCCAGAGATTCTCTGTCTTAAGTAATCGTCTCTGAACCGTCTGGTAATAGCGCTTCCAGATGAAATTTGCTACCAGCGTGATAAATACCAGTGTGAACAGGATAACCATCCAGCGGTAATTTTCGTTAATTTCAGAGAATAATGACGCAATTGATTCCATTAGCATGACGCCCTAGGTTAAGAATTAGATGAATAATTGGGATTGCTGAGTTTGATTTCAATCACTCAAGAGAGAGTCTTAGGGTTGTGGTTTTATTTACCGAGTAAGTTACGCTTTACTTTGGCGTTGAATGGATGAGAACCGAGCCATGTTTTAAGAAAGGCTGTGTAGAATTCTTTTCCTTGAATCTCAGAAACAACCTTACCATTCAGCGTGATCCGTGTACCGACCTCGGGAATGTAATCAACCCAGACCTCATCACCTGAAGTAAGGCCATTTTGCCAAACCTTGGTAAACTCTGCGATGAGTGGTTTTAATTCTTCTAGCTCTTCACCGCTGTAGTTGATGTTGAAGCCCTGTTTCCAAGCTCTGATAAGCCTTTTCGCAGAAATTTTTGAAGTACTGCAATAGAACAGGAATCGTTTTGGATTTGGGTCAGCGATAATTTCTTCGAGGCTAGACGACTGATTCGTTAGATACAGGCCCCCAACGTACACAGCATGTTGTGCCTCTTTGCGCACCGCTGCACCGTTGAGTATTAATTCAGTGTTGGCAACAGACATGCGAGCAACTTCTTCTAAATCAACACCCGCAACCTCTTTGGCATGGGTTTGATGTACTCCCAAGACCATGAGCATGAGTGCTAATTTGTAGGTGAGTGATCTCACTGCTTTTGAACCTCGAAGTTTCCGCCTGTTTTGTGAATATATCATTTATTATTTTTGTAGAGCTTGATACTGTTCACAAATCGCAATTTTGAGCGTACAAATTAATCTATTTCACGTAGATCTGCAAATAAATTGGTTATTTTTTCGCCTATTTTGTATTTAAGACATTAAAAAACGCCCATAGTTCAATGTATTAATTGGCGATTTGAAATAGAATTATCCAATTTAGTTGCATCTGCAACATTTAATTACATAGTATCAAAGTACACATATAAACGTTTATATTCAATACATTATAGCATATATATAATAATCTACATTAAATTAATTGCGACTATAATTGATTTTTTTGAGGATATCGTTAGATAAGCTATGATTTGCAGTTTAAAATATTACTTTATGTGACAAGTTTCGGAGTCTTCATGTCATCTAAACCGGGAATTTTGCATCGTCTGATCACAGGCACATGGAATCTGATTGATCAATTCAGACGCGCTATTGTTAACATTCTTTTTCTACTTATCCTCTACTTCATCGTAGTGAGCATTATTGATACCGATGTGCCCTCTGTGAATGCCAATAGTATTTTATTAGTAAAACCTGTGGGTTATATCGTTGATGAATTAGATTATGTCAGACCATCTGATGAACTGATTGATGAACTAAGAGAAACCCGCTCGCAAGATCCGCAAACACTGCTCACGGATATCCTCAAAGCAATTGAGTATGCACGCAAAGACGACAATATCTCAGCCATGATGTTGGACCTGGGTAGTATGTGGGGTGCAGAACCGAGCAAGTTACAGGAGATAGCTCAGCAGATTAATCAGTTCCGTACCGCGGGCAAAAGGGTTTATGCCTTTGCTGAGGGCATGGGCCAAAGTCAATACTATCTTGCGGCACACGCCGATGAGATTATGATTGATCCCATGGGAAGTGTCTTTATTGAAGGATATGGCCGCTATAATACCTACTTTAAAGATGCTCTGGACAAATTAGGTATCAAAACGCATATCTTCAAAGTCGGCACCTATAAGTCTGCGGTTGAGCCTTACACGCGTAATGACATGTCGGATGAGGCAAAAGAAGCGAATATTGGCTATCTCAACGATTTATGGATGGCATACAAAGAAGACGTTCAGGTCGCGCGAAACCTCTCTCCCAATGCAATTCAAAATTTCAGTGACCAGTTTCTTAGTCGGGTCAGTCAAACCGAGCTAGACCTGTCTGATTTAGCCCTTGAGAGCGATCTGATTGATAAGCTGTTCACACGCCGGGAAATGACGCAATACCTCATTGAAGAGCACGGTTCCAGCCTCGGTGGTGATTCCTATCGCGACATTCACTTTCAGCAATATTTAAATATTAAAGAGCCACCAGAGTTGATGACTCAGGGCATGCAGGATGACACTGTGGCCGTGATTGTTGCCAAAGGCGGTATCCTGAACGGTAAACAAAAGGCAGGAACGATCGGCGGTGATAGTACTGCGGAACTTATTCGTAGAGCACGTAAGAATAGTAAAGTTAAAGCCGTTGTTATCCGTGTCGATAGCCCCGGAGGCAGTGCCTATGCCTCAGAGGTCATTCGTCGCGAAGTGCTGGCCACCAAAGCGGTCAAGCCGGTGGTGATCTCAATGGGTAGCTATGCCGCATCTGGCGGTTACTGGATTTCAGCATCAGCAGATGAGATTTGGGCTAGTCCCACAACTATCACGGGCTCTATTGGTATTTTTGGTATGCTGGCGACCTTCGAAGAGCCAATGAATACCTTGGGTATAAGCCGTGATGGTATCGGAACTACCCAACTTTCGGGCGCATTCGATGCCACTAAGCCGCTGCGCGAAGATGTCGGTAATGCGATTCAGCAGAGCATTAATAATGGCTACCGTGAATTTCTGGAGATTGTCGCCGAAGGCAGAGGCATGAGCATCGAAGCAGTGGACGAGATAGCTCAGGGTCGAGTCTGGTCTGGCAAAACTGCACTGGAACTTGGTCTGGTTGATAAACTCGGCAATCTGGAGCAGGCCATATCCTCTGCTGCTACACTCGCTGGCTTAATTGATTACCGTGTTAGTAAGATTGAACAGCCACTATCACCTGGCGCCCAGTTCATCAAAGACTTTATGGGCAGTAAATTATTTGCAGATGATAGCTACAACTCAGGCCCCATTCCTAAACTTTCTACCATTGATGTGATGCTGCACCAGATTCAACTAAGTGTTTCACGCTTCAGACAAATGGACGACCCTAACAACATGTATGCCCATTGTCTGTGTAACATAAGTCAATGACACGCCCCTCTGTTTATATTGCCTATACCGGTGGTACCATCGGTATGCGGCAATCTGAGACCGGTTATATTCCCAGTCCGGGGTATTTGTGGTCGGCTATTCAAAACCAACCCGAATTACAATCTCTGGACTTACCCGATGTCACCTTTCATGAGTATGAGGAGATTATAGACTCCTCCAATTGTACGCCAGTACATTGGAATCAAATGGCCGAGGATATCGCACAGCATTATGATGACTATGACGGCTTTGTCATTCTGCATGGTACAGATACCATGGCCTATTCTGCTTCAGCGCTGTCTTATATTTTGGACAGTCTTGCCAAACCGGTCATATTTACAGGGTCTCAGATCCCCTTCGAGCAGGTTCGTTCAGATGCCAAAGATAATCTAATTGGTGCGTTACAACTCGCCTGTCAGAGTGACTTGCACGAGGTGGGCGTCTACTTCCACAATAACCTGTATCGCGGTAACCGCACCTGTAAAACCGACTCTTCAGGCTTTGCTGCTTTTGAATCACCGAACTACCCTACCCTGGCTCAGGTAGGCATTGATATTTCAGTGAACAAAAACGCACTCCTGGCGAGACCCCAAGCAGCCTTTACCACTCATCCTCTGATTAATCCGGCGGAAGTGGGTACCGTACAGATATTTCCCGGAATGACCGGCCGCTTGCTGCGCAATTATCTTCAACAGCCGGTTCGAGGACTGGTATTGATGACCTATGGCAGTGGCAATATCCCCACCCATGACGAAATTCTGGTTAATGAAATTAAATCAGCCAGTGAGCGCGGTATCATCGTTGTTAATTGTACCCAGTGTCTTAAGGGCAAAGTGAATATGCGAGCCTATCAAACAGGCTCTATTCTTGCGGATGCAGGGGTTGTAAATGCCGGCGACATGAGCATCGAAGCCTGTGTAACAAAATTATCATGGTTACTCAGTCGCCACGAGGACCCAGACACTATCCGTAGCCTGATGGCTAGCAATCTTCGCGGAGAATTGTCTGAATCAAGCTAAGATAAGTAGTCCGCTAGATAAGCAAAATCAGGGGTTAGCTGACCCTGATACACAATAATGGCATCTTTTACTTCAGGATTGAGTGCTAAGTCTTCAAAGCTGGCATTCATGTCTAGTTGCATCAAATCGGGGATATGATTCACTAATACACTGGAAAAGTGCTCAGAGGCGTCCTGAGACAGCTCACAGGGCAAATTATCAATCGCCATGACGGCTATCCCCTGTCCTTGCAGACCATCAGTCGCAGCGCCTGTTTCTGGGTCAAACGTATATACCGGGTTATC
>CAZLIR010000203.1:0-4519 GCA_964559635.1 uncultured Enterobacterales bacterium | reverse complement strand
GCATGATGGGTGGCGGTGGAATGCCTCCTGGTGGCGGTATGCCTCCGTTTCGTTAGGCCTTAACTCAAATCTGCGGTCAGACGATATAGCGTCTGGCTGGATTCATGATACTTCTTTTCAAACGGTGTCAGATAGTCTGTCTCAGGCTGGTAGCTCTCAACTTGAGTGGTTGGATAGTTCATATACTCAAGCGCTGTTTGCATCTCCCAAGCATACATATGCCAGTTAGTGCGTAACTCTAACTGTCCTTTGAGATTAATCATATCTGGAAACACCGGATGACCATGCCAACGGCGTTGCAGATGGTGTTTCTTGGGCCAAGGGTTTGGAAACAGTAAGTAGTGTTTATCGAGCTTCCAGCCATCGGCCAGTGCCAGGCGCCAAAAATCAACACAATTCGCCCTAATGAGTAGCATGTTCTCTGGTAACGGGTTCTTTCGATGCTTGGTTAGCCGATGCTCTGATTGATCAATACCGATTACCCAATGCTCAGGATGCTGCTTGGCAAGTATTTCAGTCGATAAACCCACACCACACCCCGAGTCAAAAATGAGCGGGCGCTCAATCTCGGCAATGGTCGCTTTGGTATCAGCGAAGATCTTCTCTGCCACGTCAGGTATTGGCCGCTGATAGTCAGTATTTAAATGACTGAGTAGTTTGACTAATAAGTCCGGATGACGTTCGGTTTGATTCGATGAGACAGCGCGAGAATTATCCAAAATAGTTCCTGAATGTCGTTCAGTTAAGGTTCATTTACAGACTCATATACTGTGGGCATATTCAGTCATCAGGAGACTATTATGACTTACTTTCAAACCGGACTAAAGATTAGTGTATTCGCTTTGGCGTTATCATTTGGCATGGCGTCTGCAGATGTTGTGACTAGCAGTAAGAGTACTGAGAAGCAACTGAGTAACAGTGAGAAAGAAGAAGCTGTTCAACGCGGTAAGCTCGCAACAGACCGAAAGGCTGTTCACATCAGACAAACGGTTGAAGATGAGGTTATCAAAGACGGCAGCACCACCAAGGAAAAGCTCATCGCAGGAGAAGAGAAGCTGCTACGTCCAGCCGAGCGAGAACTTAAGTCTAGTTCGCATGATTTCAGTATTGATGATGCCTGGGTTGATTTGATATCTGATCAGGACTTTGATGGCTACTACTCAGAATTTCGAGTGACTTTTGATGCTGATACCAACTTTAACTATGCCGACGTTTTCGCAGAGATGTATGTGTCGTTTAATGGCGGTCCATGGGAGTTGTATCATGTTACCCAAGTGTTTGAAATTCAGGGTTACAGCTACAATGATGATTACTCGGTAACCACGTTCCTGACTTCAGGCTATCCACCTGGAAGTTATGATGTGTTGATTGATCTCATCGATACCTATGACAATAGCTTGGTAGCAACCTTGAGTGCCGATCAAGATTATGACCTGGTTGCCTTACCCCTTGAGGATGCCACTTATGAGGATTCAGTCAACTACGACTCTGATGTGTCAATATTCGATGCTGAGATTCAACTGCTAGATGACCAGGATAATGATGGCTTCTACCGCAGCTACAGCATCCGCTTCGATGCCGATGTTGACTATGGTAGCAAAGAAATCTTCGCCGAGATCTGGTCACGAGATGATACTGGCGAGTGGTACTTAGAAGCTGTCACAGAAGATTTCACACTGGATGGCAACTCTACTCTGGATACCTACATTCTTGAGACAACCCTGGAGTCTGGATATGCAACTGGCTACTACGACTTTAAAATCGATATCTTTGATTCGATTACTGAGGAGCTGCTGACATCGAGCGATGCATTCGATGGCGAGTTATCTCTGGTGCCATTAGAGGATATTCCATCGGATACGGTCGCCTCAACGCCTCCACCAGTGGTTACTTCAACAGTCATTATTGAGTCAGGCGGAGCGGGGAGTATGTTTGGTATGATCGGACTATTGTTAATGACATTGCTCTTCAAGACACGTCGCCCAATGCTTGCAAAACTGAGAAACTAGCAACCGCCTCATCCGAGGTGAAGAAGAGAGCCATGTTCACTGAGCATGGCTTTTTTTATTTTAAGCTATAGCGCTCGGTCACTTTATCGGTGGTTGGCATCAACTCGAGAACACCCACCAATGAGCGGTATGTATCCTCAAATTCAACCAGTCGATGTCGAGAATTTTTCCGCAGTACCGCCAATTCCTCACTGAGACTGGTCTTGTCGAGTTTAGGGACGGCAGTGAGTGACACTGTGTAGGCTGCAAAACCAGGCGATTTATACTTGCTTTTAATGTATTCAACCCGGTCAAGATCGGTCTCGAAGTCTGACCAGAGTCTTAGCTCAACATCGTCTGTCGCGTCACCTCCCTGAGAAACATATATCTCGAGACAATTGACATGCTCTAGTTGAATCTTCAGATGTCTGAACAAGCCAGTTATTTCCTTCCGGTCAAACAGTGCAGAGAAGTCGAACACTCCAGAGCTTGATGCAAATGGCTTTAGAACCTCAGTCGATGTATCAGATTCGATGATATAGGGCACAGAATATTTATTTCTTTGCCGCGCTACGAGTAATGACTGCGTCGGTAAACACTGGTGCATCCAGGCCTCGATTAATCTGGCCTTGGTACTCATCCAAATCTCACCCGTGCAATGTTTGAGGATATCGGCATTTTTGCTGATCAGCTTGCTCAGAAATATTGCCGCCTTATGTTGCGAAACCCGATGATCGCGACACAAGCAAACGGCACCATCTGGGGTGATTGCGACCACACGATAAGGCTCTGACTTAAGTTTAGCGCTGCGAAACTTGCGATTAAATCCTTTGAACTCCAGATAGACGGTATCGCGTATCTGAAAATGTTTATACTTTTTCGTGCGAACCTTCAAACCATTAACAGAAAAGTCTTCTGTGGTTCCTTTGTATTTCACACCATATAGCTTCATCACAACTGGTGATTCGTAAATATATCTCTGCTCATTTCGACGTTTGGTAATGCCCAGTCGCAATCGGGTGTAGTCACTGGTTGATGCGTGACGCATCTCATAGTCATCGAAGAACTGATCTGGCACATGGTCGATCGGCTCCTCCATGGACAATATAGGATCGTTCAACACCGCTTCTGTAATATCGGTAAGGTAGAGTAAATAGCCAAATTGATTGAATTCTGCAATCAAATTGTCAGCCTGCTCTTCGCTGTGCTGTTGGAGCTGACTGAGTAGCTCACGCGAGCGTACTTCAGGCAAATTCTCTAGGCGTACCGCATTAATGCTCCAGGCTGTGAAAGTGTCCTGTTGAATGCCAACTTGGAGAAATTTAACCCGATGAGCACTATCTTTAAATTGCCATGAGCAGGCACTAAGCTTTCGTCGGATACCATCACCCCGGTAACGGAAGGAGTACATTTCCGGAGCAAGCTCCTTCTGATCGGCAATTCCCTTGAGTCTTATTGAGGTTAAGTGCTTTTCCAGCTGACTTAGCATGGACTGTCCAAGTCCTGAGAGCTGTATTTGATTGGCCGTAGAAATCGCAATTTCCTGAATCTGAATTCTTTCTTTTGCAGTGGAGACGAAGCAAGCGACATATGGCAGGGCCTTGATATACAGATATTCCCAGGCTTTGCTGACCAGAGCCAGTAATGAATCCTCAGCATCAATTCGGTATCGATGTTTCTTGGCTTTAATAAAGCCCTCAAGGAACAAATCGAAAGGATGCTCGCCGGGATCCTTACGAATCATGTAGAGTGACATGTGCAGCGAGCCAATCGTATGCTTTTTCAGGACATAAGGAATAGGGCCAAATAGTTGTTCATGCTTCAATTCCAGATCGGGAAAACTCAGTAACAACTCCATACCGTCGACCACATCGAGCAGTTGCTTTACTTTGAGCTGAATGCCACTGGGAGATATATCAACCGATCGACTCATTACCAGCGCACCTGAGGGCATTTCAATTTCGACATCAGTCGCGAAATTCAGGCGACCTTCCTGACGATTCTGACTGTAGCCAGCGGGTATCACCTGTGGATGCATTGAGGCTAGATCACCATCCTCGTCTGGATCTGGTGGAACATTGGCCGAAGCATATTTCATGACAGAGTTGTATATCTTCTCTGTATATCGTCCGTCATTTCGATCGAGTAACATCTGATAATAGTCTGTCGTGCCACTATCCATGTAATGAATGCGATCACCGTAGTACACCGGTGAGCAGGAGTAGGGATAAATATTCCTGAGATCGATAGTTTGTTCGAACTTCTCTCTGACTTCAGATTGACTGTCAGCAGTCCGCTGCTCGACAAATACCTCACTAATCCCCTTTGCACCAAAGCGGTTACTGATGAAATGTTTAATCTCTTCGTCGGCCATTCAAACTTTCTCGTATGGTATTGCGTCTTATGAGTCGGAGTGTGTGAAATTTACTAAAACTTAGTGACATTTACCTGCTTATCGACCAGTAGACACACTTCTTAACATTTTATCAAACAAAAAAACGTTTAAAAACAGTACTCTGGACACATATTCG
>CAZLIR010000202.1:1491-4573 GCA_964559635.1 uncultured Enterobacterales bacterium | reverse complement strand
TGCGGCGAATACGAACAGGCCGACGAAAGCGACCAGGATGATCATACCGATGGTTGCGACCATGGTTGCGCCTGTTTGTTCGATGATCTGTTGGAATAATTCAATGCGAGCGTCGCGTTGCTGGCGTATTTTGACCTTTATCAGTTCGTGACTATTCAGACCCTCGTCAATTGCGGCCATGACATTTTCAGTCAGTCCCTTATCAGCCACCATCACCACCGGCGATAAGTGGTGACCAAGTCCTTTGAGGTATTTACGTTGTTTTTGATTTAGTTCCACACTCTGAGTCCACTAAAATTAGGCTACTTTGAATTAGATATATTCGACCGCAGAAATCTCGTAAGCAATTTCACCAGATGGTGCAATCACCTCGACATCCTCACCCTCTTCCTTGCCGATTAGAGCGCGAGCAACGGGTGAAGATACTGATATCAATCCTTTACTAAGGTCGGCTTCGTCCTGACCGACAATGCGATAGACAACCTGCTCTTCTGTTTCGACATTGGTCAGATGAACTGTAGCGCCAAAGATAACCTTGCCGTTATTGGTGATCTTGGTGACATCAATGATTTGCGCATTGGACAGCTTTGACTCAATTTCCATTATTCGCCCCTCAATAAATCCCTGTTGCTCACGCGCGGCATGATATTCAGCATTTTCTTTCAGGTCGCCATGGGCTCTTGCCTCAGCAATATCATTTGAAATCTGGGGGCGTTTTACTGTCTTTAATTCCTGTAATTCCGCTTTCAGTGCTTCAGCACTCTGCAGTGTCATTGGTTCTCTTTGCATAACTAAACTACTTTCTAAATCTTGTTGCGTTGGTGCAAGTCCTGAATTTTCGAGACTCGCTTATGAGCCGATGCTGCCATCGCCTCACAGGTTGCTAAGGCGCCCGCCAGAGTCGTGCTGTAATACACCTTCTGTTGCAGTACCGCCTTTCGAATAATATATGAGTCTTTAATTGCCAGCTTGCCTTCGGCTGTATTGACAATGTAACTCACTTCACCGTTTTTAATCATATCAACGATATGTGGACGGCCTTCCAATACCTTGTTTACTTTGGTACACGGCACACCCGCTGCAGATAATGCTTTCTCAGTTCCCGAGGTTGCATAGATCTCAAAGCCCTGAGCAATCATCGCCTGTGCCACGTGAACTGCTTTCTGCTTGTCGGCATCACGAACGGTAATGATAGCACGGCCACCACTTGGGACAATTTTGTTGCCACCTCGCTGCGCCTTGTAATAGGCCTCACCGAAGGTCTCACCAACGCCCATGGTCTCACCGGTTGACTTCATCTCTGGTGATAACATTGGGTCGGTGCCGTGGAATTTGTTGAATGGGAAAATGGCTTCTTTCACTGAGAAATAATCCGGAATCACTTCCTCAAGCGCATTTTGCTCTCTCAAACTCGTACCTGCCATACACCGCGCTGCAATTCGCGCCAGGGAGCGACCGCTGGCTTTGGAGACAAACGGCACGGTTCGTGATGCACGTGGATTCACCTCGAGAATGTATATTTCCTCGCCCTTCACGGCAAACTGGGTATTCATCAACCCAACCACTTCGAGTTCGTGAGCCATTTGAATCATCTGCCGCCGCATCTCGTCCTGAATCTCTTTGGATAAGCTGTAGGGCGGAATTGAACAAGCCGAGTCACCTGAGTGCACACCCGCCTGCTCGATATGCTCCATGATGCCGGCTATTAGGACATCTTCACCATCACAGATAGCATCGACATCGACCTCAATCGCGTCATCAAGGAAACGGTCGAGTAACACCGGTGCGTCGTTTGATACACTCACTGCCTCATTCATGTAACGACGCAGTTCATCCTCGTTATAGACAATTTCCATGGCTCGACCACCGAGTACATAAGAAGGTCTTACGACTAACGGATAGCCAATTTCGCTCGCGAGCAAAACACCTTCATCAATGTTTCTCGCCGTGCGGTTGGGTGGTTGCTTGAGATTTAAGCGCTCAATTACTTTCTGGAAACGTTCACGATCCTCGGCTCGGTCAATCGCATCCGGTGATGTCCCAATAATTGGCACGCCGGCAGCCTCGAGATCACGCGCTAGTTTGAGTGGCGTCTGACCACCATAATGCACAATGACACCTTCCGGCTTTTCGACTTCAACGATCTCCAGCACATCTTCTAAGGTCAACGGCTCAAAAAAGAGTCTGTCCGAGGTGTCATAATCCGTTGATACGGTCTCTGGGTTACAATTGACCATGATGGTCTCATAACCATCTTCACGCATGGCCAAGGCGGCATGAACACAACAGTAGTCGAACTCAATGCCCTGACCTATGCGGTTGGGTCCGCCACCCAGCACCATAATCTTGCGCTTGTCCGATGGCTCAGCCTCGCACTCTTCCTCGTAAGATGAATACATGTAAGCAGTGCTGGTTGAGAACTCTGCAGCACAGGTATCAACGCGTTTATAGACTGGTCGTATGCCCTTCTTATGACGACGGCGGCGGAACTCATGCTCTGTGACGCCAAGTAATGTCGCCAGACGCCGATCAGAAAAGCCTTTGCGTTTCAATTTTCGCAACAGCGGTTTCTTCATGCCAGATAGACCCACTTCTCGTGCTTCTTCCTCGCACTGAATCAAATCAATAATCTGGATCAGGAACCAAGGGTCAATTTTAGTGAGCTGATGTACTTCCTCAAGGGACATGCCGGCACGGAAAGCATCAGCAAGCCACCAGATCCGCTCAGCCCCCGGCACAAGAATCTGATGTTTGATTTGATTCATCAAATCATCGGTGTCTGAGGTAATTTTCTCGTCGAAACCGTCTGCACCAACCTCCAGACCACGCAATGCTTTTTGCAGTGATTCCTGGAAGGTACGGCCAATCGCCATAACCTCACCAACAGACTTCATCTGGGTCGTTAAGGTGGCATCTGCGCCCGGGAATTTCTCAAAGTTGAAGCGCGGAATTTTGGTGACGACATAATCAATGGTTGGTTCGAATGACGCCGGTGTTGCACCACCGGTAATATCATTTTGTAATTCATCAAGCGTATAACCGACCGCAAGCTTAGCCGCGATTTTCGCGATCGGGAAACCCG
>CAZLIR010000202.1:0-1481 GCA_964559635.1 uncultured Enterobacterales bacterium | reverse complement strand
TCACTGCAAATTGAACATTTGAACCTCCGGTCTCGACACCGATTTCACGCAGTACCTTAATCGAGGCATTCCGTAAGATTTGATACTCTTTATCAGTCAGGGTCTGTGCCGGAGCAACGGTAATGGAGTCTCCCGTATGAACACCCATCGGATCAAAGTTCTCAATTGAGCAGACGATGATGCAGTTATCCTTGGTAGCACGGAGAACCTCCATCCCATATTCTTTCCAGCCGATGAGTGATTCATCGATTAATAGCTCAGTGGTTGGCGAGAGGTCTAAGCCGCGAATACAAATCTCTTCGAATTCTTCAATGTTGTATGCGATACCACCACCGGTACCGCCCATGGTAAATGAGGGCCTGATGATACAGGGGAACCCCACCTTTTTGAGTACATCGTGAGCTTGCTCAAGGCTGTGAGCAATGCCTGAGCGTGGCATTTCTAACTCAATGCGCGCCATCGCTTGGGCAAATAACTCGCGATCTTCTGCTTTATCGATGGCATCACGGTTTGCACCAATCATCTGCACGTTGTGCTTTTCAAGAATCCCGCGCGAAGCAAGGTCTAGCGCACAGTTTAATGCCGTCTGACCACCCATGGTCGGCAAGATGGCATCTGGTTTTTCCACCTCAATGATGCGCTCTACAGTCGCCCACTGAATTGGCTCGATATAGGTAGCGTCGGCCATCTCAGGATCAGTCATAATGGTCGCCGGATTCGAGTTCACCAGAATAACCCGATAACCCTCTTCTCTTAGCGCCTTACAGGCTTGCGCACCGGAATAGTCGAACTCACAGGCCTGACCGATAATAATTGGACCTGCGCCAAGGATCAGGATGCTTTGAATATCATCACGCTTAGCCATGATTATTTGCCCTCCTGATATTGCGTCATCGATTCAATGAATGGGTCAAATACCGGTGCCACATCATGTGGACCGGGACTCGCTTCGGGATGGCCCTGAAAACTATAGGCAGGCACATCGGTGCGGCGAACGCCCTGTAGACTGCCATCAAATAATGAGCGATGTGTTGCGACCATGTTGTCAGGCAGGCTTGCTTCATCAATGGCAAAGCCATGGTTCTGACTAGAAATCATGACCGTCTTATCATCCAAATTCTGAACTGGATGGTTGGCACCATGATGACCGAATTTCATTTTTTCTGTCTGAGCACCGCTGGCGAGTCCCAATAATTGATGACCGAGACAAATACCAAATACCGGCACTTGTTTTGCCAGAATCGTCTTTATGCTGTCAATCGCATAGGTGCATGGCTCTGGATCGCCCGGGCCATTTGAGAGAAATACACCATCAGGATTCATGGCGAGTACCTCCTCGGCCGGCGTTTTGGCCGGTACCACTGTCATACGACAACCGCGATCGGTCAACATTCGCAGGATATTTTTCTTGATTCCATAATCATAGGCAACCACATGAAATTGCGCCGCTTGCTCTGGTGTTGAATGTCCAGCACCGAGCT
>CAZLIR010000201.1:0-4618 GCA_964559635.1 uncultured Enterobacterales bacterium | reverse complement strand
TGCACGGACAATGGTTGGTTTGCTGCGCGGCCGTCTGGCACCGAAGATGTATATAAAATTTATGCTGAGAGTTTCATTGGTGAGGAACATCTGAAGCAAATTCAAAGCGAAGCGAAGACGATCGTTGCAGACGTTATTGGTTAATATCAGAAAGTAACTTAGCCCACTCCCGATCAACTTTCAGTGGTTTGTGCCATAAAAATCGGTTAATATTTCGACAACAACTGCTTCTTAATCCGCCATAAGAGGCAGTTTGCGGGATTTTCTAACAACCAAATCAGTGTGACACTATGAAAACGATCTTTAAAAAAGCCGCAATTGCTGTGGCAATTCAAACTATATTAGTTGCTCCTAATGCATATGCAGAAGAGGCAACTGAAGAACAGGACGACGGTACGCTTGAGACGATCATCGTAACCGCTCAGAAGCGTGAGCAATCAGCTCAAGAGGTGCCGATTGCAGTTAGTACTCTGTACGGCGATGAGTTCGACGCGATGTTTGCCGGTGGCGAAGATATTCTCACTCTGGCAAACCGTATACCCGGTCTATACGCCGAATCATCAAATGGTCGCGTAGCACCGCGTTTCTACATTCGCGGACTCGGAAACACAGACTTTGACTTGGCTGCTTCTCAGCCAGTGTCTGTGATCATGGATGACGTGGTCATGGAGAACGTGGTACTGAAAAGCTTTCCATTATTCGATATGGAAGGTGTCGAGGTAATTAAAGGACCGCAAGGTACTTTATTTGGTCGTAACACCACAGCGGGTATTGTTAAGTTAACCTCAAAGCGTCCAACCGAAGAATTTGAGGGTTATCTGTCATTATCATATGGCGAGCGTGGTACGCAGATCGTAGAGGGGGCCGTGAGTGGTTCTCTAAGCGAAGATCTGTCAGCACGTGTATCTGTTCTGAGTAACCATCGCGACAACTGGATCAGCAACGGCTTTACCGGTGAAGAAGATGTGATGGGTGGGTTTGAGGACAATGCGATTCGTCTGCAGTTCTCTTATCAGCCGAATGATGACCTTGATATTTTATTCAGCTACCAGAATCGTGACTTGAGTGGCACAGCGACATTATTCCGTGCCAATGTACTGACGACTGGTAGCAACCGTCTGAATGAAAACTTTATCCGTAACACGGTTTTCTTTGACGAAGGTGATAACAACCCACAGAACTATGAGGGTGACGGTGCAGTCTTAACGATTGATTATGACTTAGGTGACATGACCTTTACCGCTATCACAGCCAAGCATACTGCGAAGGGTGCTAGTTTAGGTGATATTGACGGTGGTTTTGGTGCCTCATTCTTACCATTCATGGGTCCTGGATTTATTCCATTCCCTTCGGTCACACAGGACGAGGCTGATGTCAGCCAGCTTACACAGGAATTTCGTTTAGCCTCTGATACCGATGGCGACTATACCTGGCAGGTTGGTTACTTCTACTTTGAGTCTGACCTTGAGGTCGTTACATCACCATTCTTCATACCTTCTTCGACGGTCTATCAAGGCAACGAAACATGGGCGGGCTTTGGTCAGCTGACCTATGATGTGTCTGATGATACGACGCTTGTCGCTGGCATGCGTTACACCAAAGATGAGAAGGACTTGCAGGCCATTTCTGGTGCCGGTATTCCGATTGATCCAGTCGAGCTTGATGACAGTCATGTCAGCTGGGAAGCTATGATTAACCACATGTGGAATGAAGACACCAGCATCTATGGCCGTATTGCCAGTGGTTTCCGTGCCCAATCGATTCAGGGTCGTGACATAGCGTTCTTCGGTACGCCATCAATCGCTGATTCAGAAACTATTCTCTCTTATGAGGTCGGTTTCAAATCAGATATGTTGGACAATACACTGCGTTTGAATGGTGCATTATTCGCGTATGACGTTGATGATATCCAGCTAACGAAAGTAGGTGGTAATGGCAATAACATCGGTTTGGACAATGCCAATACAGGTACCGCTCTGGGTTATGAGCTCGATGCTACGTATCGCTTGAACCAGTATGTTACTTTGACATTAGCTTACACTGCGACAGACACAGAGATTAAGGATGGCGCATTGTTAATCCCAACTTGTGGCTCTGGACAATGTACGCCGACTGATCCACTGGATGGCAGTGGTAACGCCTTTGTGAATGGTAACCCATTCCCACAATCACCAGAGAACGTGATCATCGCAACAGGCCGCTTTACCGTCCCGCTTGATTCAGGTGAGGTTTATGCTTTTGTTGACTTAGCACGACAAGGTAACACTAACCTGTTCATCTACGAGTCGGTGGAGTATAACCTCGGCAGCCAGTTTGAAGCAGGTGTGAGAATTGGTTATATCAACAATGAGCATGATTACGAAGTGGCGGCATTTGCACGCAACGTAACGGATGAGGAAAACATCAAGGGTGGTATTGATTTCAACAACAATACAGCCTTTGTTAATGAGCCTCGCATCATTGGCGTCGAGTTCCGTAAGAACTTCAACTAAGACGTAAAGCAAGTATGAGAATGGCCCCTTTTGGGGCCATTTTTATTGGTCATCAACGATCCTGCCCCAGACCACGACTGTTTGACTCGTTATAGTTACTAAAACGCTGCAGTACACTCACCAGCTCTTGCTCAGTTATATCAATATATTCAACCACCCGACCGTATAACATCACAGTGGGAACAAAGCCGCCTTGACGCTCTTGCTGACATTGATGCAGACAGTATAAGATCACACGCTCAACTCGTGTTAAGCCATCCCTGACATCTGGAATATCGGCTAGATTGAAGTGCTGCATGTGACATCCTATACTGATATGGTTATCTTTGATTCTGAGTTTATACCGCGACTTATGCAACTGAAATTATTTGTTCCTACATTACTGCTCATACTGATCTTACGACCTGTCAGCGTCTTTGCAGAGACAGAATACGACTGGATTGCTGAGTTGCCTAAGCCATGGCAAATAAAGTCACAGCAATTGGCCGAGATATTACCGCAGTTTCATGCACATCATCCCGACTATAAGGATCGTTTACGTGCTTTATCATACTGGCGCATCGGTACGCCCTATGAAATATTCAATCTTGGTGAGGAGCAGGCTCCTGATCTGGATCCGATTTTCAGATTAGATGTGTCCGATTGCACCAGTCACATTTTTACCACCATGAGTCTGGCCCACAGTCAGTCCTGGGAGCAGTCGCGCGACGCCATTATAAAATTTCACTACAAGACAGTTCATGACAAGCTAGCACCGACATATGAATCACGTTGGCACTATACCTCTGACAGAATCTTGCACCATCCAATGACACCCGATATCACGAGGACGGTGTTATCAGAAGAGCATCTGGTTTCGGCCAAAGTCACCCTCAATAAAAAACAGGATGACACCGAGTTTCTGAAATTGAACTGGTCTCAGCCGGTGCAGATACAGTACATACCTAATGAGCAGATAACGCCAGATTTGCTCAGCTCATTACCAGATTTTGTCGGTGTCGCCTTTGTCAAGCAGTCCTACTTTAAAATGGGCATCATCACCGCCCATGAGGGAATGCTTGTGGATGGCCGATACCTACTCCACGCTGGACAGGATGCTGGCGAAACGGTTCAGCAAGACTTTATGAATTATTACTTTACTGACCAAGGTGCCAAATTTGATGGCATTATGCTTTACGACTTTATTGCCGGGAGTTAGTGTCGGGTATCGTTGCCTTCTACCGCACCAAAACTTTTGATATCGATGGCGCTGAATTTATACTGAGTTAAACAGAACTCACACTGTATTTCTACATGTCCCGAGGCTTCGAGAATCTCGCTAATCTCAGCATCATCCAGCAGTTGCAAACTTGAGAGCATCTTGTCGCGACTACAGGAACAACTGAAGGAGATGCTCTCATCAGCGAGTGAGCGAACACGCTCCTCATGATACAGTCGATGCAAAATATCATGATTTTCGAGCTCAAATGCCTCCTCCTCAGTCAAAGTTTGAGCCAATGTATCGACATGCTCAAAATCAGCATCAGATGACAGATCCGGTAATGCCTGAAGTAACAAACCAAATACACCGGTTGGACGTGAATATATTAATAGCCGCGTTTTTAATTGCTCAGACTGGGCAAAGTAGCCCTCGATACAAGCGGTTAAAGTATCACCCTCCAGAGCAATGATCCCCTGATATCGTTCACCCTTATCCGGCGCAATAGTGATCACCATCTGGCCACCCTGAGTGAGTTCAGCGAAAGCTTCATTGGCATAACCTTCATGGCGAATGATGCCACGATATTCTAATTCGTGCGTCGTCTGAACAAGGAGTAATTTGAGACTATTAGGTGTCTGAAGTTGCAGAGAAATTTTCCCTTCAAACTTTAACGTTGTTGTAAGCATGGCGTTAATGGCTGCCGCCTCTAATAACAACTTTGCTAATGGCGCTGGGTAGTTGTGAGATGAAATTAACTGGTCGGTATCGTTAACAATACGCACAGCGACGCCGCGAATATTGAAATCATCAAAAATAAGTCGGGTTAACTGATCAGCCATTTTCCATCCAAAGTCTCTCGGGCGATTGGGGCAGGGAATGTATCATTTTGACGCTGATTTGTGAACTGGATACCAGAAACTAAGAC
>CAZLIR010000200.1:0-4658 GCA_964559635.1 uncultured Enterobacterales bacterium | reverse complement strand
GTCTCAGATCGGCAATTGCCTGATAAAGCGATTGATCTCATTGATGAATCAGCCAGTCGTATTCGTATGGAGATTGATTCTAAGCCGGAAGAGCTCGATCAACTAGAGCGCCGCTTGATTCAGCTGAAAATCGAAGAGGAAGCAGTAAAGAAAGAATCAGACGATGCATCTAAACAGCGGCAACAGAATCTTCGCGATGAAATACTCGCATTACAGAGCAAATATGCTGATTTAGACGATATATGGACTTCTGAAAAAGTCGCTCTTCAGGGTACGCAATCAATTAAAGAAGACTTAGAGCGCACACGGCTTGATATTGAAACCGCGCGCCGAGCCGGCGATTTAGCACGAATGTCAGAGCTTCAATACGGCCGCATTCCTGAATTAGAGAAGCAACTTAAGATGGCGGCGGAAGCTGAGACACAGCAAATGACGCTACTGAGAAATAAGGTGACAGATGTCGAAGTAGCCGAGGTATTGTCTCGTGCGACAGGCATACCTGTGGCCAAGATGCTGGGTGCCGAGCGAGATAAATTGCTACAAATGGAAAGTAAAATCCACGAGACAGTTGTAGGCCAAGAAGAGGCTGTTTCCTCAGTAGCTAATGCGATACGTCGTTCGCGTGCAGGCTTATCCGATCCATCGCGACCTAATGGCTCATTTTTATTCTTAGGACCCACAGGGGTCGGTAAAACTGAGCTTTGTAAAGCACTGGCTAATTTCCTGTTTGATACTGAGGATGCCATCGTGCGTATCGACATGTCAGAGTTCATGGAGAAACATTCAGTTGCACGATTAATTGGTGCACCTCCCGGCTATGTCGGTTACGAGGAGGGTGGTTATTTGACAGAGCTAGTCAGACGCAAACCTTATTCTGTAGTGCTGCTTGATGAGATAGAGAAAGCCCATCCGGATGTCTTTAATATTCTCTTGCAAGTTCTCGATGATGGTCGCTTGACCGATGGTCAGGGCAGAACAGTGGATTTCCGTAACACGGTAATCATCATGACTTCAAACCTCGGTTCGGATCGTATTCAGGCTATCGCTCAATCTGAAACAAATGATTCAGATTTGTATGAGCAAATGAAAACGGCGACATCAGAGGTAGTTGCAGAGCACTTCAGGCCTGAATTCATTAACCGAATTGATGACATGGTCGTTTTCCATCCGTTGACAATGGCGCAGTTGAAAGTGATTGCCGAGATTCAGATAAAGCAATTACAGAATCGTCTCACCGATAGGGGCTTTGAGTTACAGGTTTCTGAGGAGGCTTATGAAGCAATATCAGAAGCAGGCTTTGATCCGGTGTTCGGTGCCAGACCGCTAAAGAGGGTGTTGCAACAGCGACTGGAAAACCCCATGGCTCAGGCAATATTATCCGGTCAGTATTCTGAGGGTGATGTTATCAAAGTGGGTTTTGAAAACGAGCAAATCGCGTTTTCATAATTGGGTATGACTAGATGGAGCACACGCAATGTGCTCCATCAGTAAGACTAGTTAGTTGCAGCTGGCGCCTTGCAATAAATATCAATTTGTTTCTGGGTTTCCTCAACTCGGGCTTGTTTCTCTTCTGGTGACAGAATGCGCTCTTCGCCATTTTCTGTGACACGAATTCTAGCCATGTTCTGCAGCACTTCCATGTTCTGTCTGGCTATTGTGCAGTTTCGTTCATTGGCTTGTTGGAATTCATCGAGTGAGGAGTTGGCCGATTTATTGGCATCACTCACGGCCTGAGTTTTTGATACTTCCTGAACTTCACGTCCACCACTTGAGGTTACAATAATTTTCTCGTAAGCGCGATCTTTGGGAGGGCGTTCAGTGAATTGAGTGATGTTATTATCATCAACCCACTTATAAGTGACCTTCGTCGTTTTCTCTGCTGCATAACTGGGTAGCGCCAGAGTCAGTGATATCAGTAATAAAGCTAATCCTGCCAGGGTCTTCATGTCTTGTCTCCAAATGTTCCCGATTGGATAAGATATGTTAACTACTATATATGGAAATCAGCTAGAAGGGTAGATTGGGGCTTTAAATAGCTTTGTTTTTGTGACTTACTACTCATCAGCCATTTGTAATTGATTCAGTTTGGCAAAATCCATCACTTGCTGAAATATTTCCGGGTGCTTATCACTTAATTTGCTATCAACGATGACGCATTTAATGCCATCTCTGACTGCGGGTCTAAGCATGGGAGAGTAGTAAATACGTCTATTTCGGAATGTGCTGAGTGTGCCGCACATTCGCTCAGCCCAATCGCTTGGACGAAACTTGCTGCCATCGGGACGTAAACCGATTAAAACTTTTTGCTGATGTTGGGTGCTTTTCATTGGGAAATTAGCGAGTACAGATTCTACAAGCTAGTTTGACACAACATTACAACTTGTCAATAAAACATCCATGTCAGACAACGGCAAGATTAGTTTTTGCGCTATTGGATCAGATCAAGGATAATAATATCCATCAGCAGTATTAGACTAATAACTATGAACACTAAAACTAAACGTCAGCGTGGCATTTTCTTGCTCCCCAATATACTAACCACATTAGGTGTTTTTTGTGGTTTTTATGGCATGGTGGCATCCATGTCTGGCAAATATGCCGAGGCCTGTTTTGCATTATTTATAGCTATGCTCATGGATAGTTTTGATGGTCGTGTTGCCCGCATGACAGGGACAGAGAGTGATTTTGGCGCAGAATTTGACAGTCTCGCGGATATTGTTTCATTTGGTGTTGCTCCGGCATTGATTGTCTATACATGGGCAGATCTGACCTCATTGGGTAAACTCGGCTGGCTAGCTGCCTTCGCATTTGTTATTTGTGGTGCGCTACGATTAGCGCGTTTTAATGTCATGCCAGAGACAACCGATAAGAATTACTTCCAAGGCTTACCTATTCCGGGTGCTGCAGCTGTCCTCGTCAGTCTAGTGTGGTTCGGCGAAAAGATGGGTTGGGATGGCAGTGCGCTTGCGGTACCCATTGCAATCACAACTGCAGTCACGGCCTTGTTGATGGTGAGTAACTTTCGCTATCACAGCTTCAAGAATGTTAATTGGAAAGGTAAGGTGCCGTTCGTCACTGTTTTGATCATGGTTTTGATTATGATCATGATTGCCTCAAATCCTCCCATGGTTCTGTTCCCGGTTTTTAGTCTGTATGCCTTGTCAGGACCAGTGTTTACTCTGCTGCAAATCCGCAAGCTGCGTGCCGAGCGCAGACAGCAACGGAACAAAACTGAAGCCTAGCAGTTCCTTAGATGATGCGGTTACAGGGGTGCTGCATCACAAGTCTAAAAATATGTAACATTCGTAGTTGTTCATAGTCTATATATATATGAACACTACTGAGGTTAAACATGCTCATTAAGAAACCTTCTGATATTAAGCCAAGTGAAATCACCTCTGAATCTGCATACATTTCTCGCCGAAGTATGGTTAAGGCCATGGCAGCATCGGGTCTCGTCGGGATCAGTGCTAAATCTAATGCTGACCTATTTGATCGACTATTTGGAGACGAGTTCAAGCCGAAACCGCTTGCCGTAATGGACTTTAAGAAAAATGCCAGTTACAGCACTGATGAGATTCAGACTACCGAGCAAGTCGCAACGTCCTACAACAACTTTTATGAATTTAGCTTAGATAAAGAAGAGCCGAAATACCTCTCACAAGAATTTGAAACCAAGCCTTGGACAGTTAACGTCACCGGTAAGGTTAAGAACAAAGGTGCAGTTAATCTTGATGATTGGCTGAGTAAATTCGATATCGAAGAGCGTATCTATCGCATGCGTTGCGTTGAAGGCTGGTCAATGGTCATCCCATGGTTAGGTATTCCACTGGCATCACTGATCAAACATCTTGAACCTGAGTCTGATGCTAAATATGTCATGTTTGAGACACTCGAAGATAAGCAACAGTTTCCCGAGCAACGTCGAGGCGCATTTGGTTTTTCCTCGCTTGACTGGCCATATGTTGAGGGATTACGAATGGATGAGGCTATGAATCCACTCACCCTAATGGCAGTAGGTATGTATGGGAAAGAAATGCCACCACAAAATGGCGCACCCATACGACTAGTTGTGCCCTGGAAATATGGTTTTAAAGGGATTAAATCGATTGTGCGTATCCACTTTACTTCACGACAGCCGAAAAATAGCTGGCAGGTATCTATTCCGCGTGAGTATGGCTTTTATGCCAATGTCAATCCTGAGGTACCACACCCACGTTGGAGTCAGGCGGTTGAGCGTCGACTAACTACAGGAACGCTATCTGGTATTAAGCGAATGGCAACACTACCCTTTAATGGCTATGGTGAGCAGGTCGCTGAGCTCTACAAAGGCATGGACCTGAGAAGATTCTATTAATATTTGTTGATATCATGGATATTCGTCGCTCACTTCCCATCAATCGATTTATACTTAAGCCGCTCTTATTCATCATTCTGGCTCAAGCAGCAATCGATTTAGGTTTAGGTATTTATCTGGCCGATCTTGGACCTGATGCGCATGAAACGCTTTTGCATACGACTGGTGAGTGGGGACTGATTGCTATGATGGTGACATTATCTATCAGTCCGCTGATGAAATTATTAAAATGGCCACTATTAACCATACAGCGGCGAATGGCCGGTTTGTTCGTGGCTTTTTACGCGACATTTCATATCCT
>CAZLIR010000199.1:0-4660 GCA_964559635.1 uncultured Enterobacterales bacterium | reverse complement strand
AAATCACCTCTGTTGTGCTGTTCATCCTGTGTCTGACCTCAGTCAACACGATTTACGCTAAGCCCATTTCTATTGAACAAATCGAATCTGATATCAGCTACTTAGCGAGTGATGCGATGAAGGGAAGGGGTAATTTTTCGCCCGAAATTGCTAAGGCTGCCGATTACATAGCGCAACGATTTAAGGGCATAGGCCTGAAGGCTCCACAAGAGTATCCCGACTACAAACAAACATTCAAACTCTACTTACTTAAGTCTGAAAATGTTTCTCTAACACTTAATGAGACATCATTTGCACCAGATGATCTACTGGGTTTCACGAAAAATGAATCGCTGACCTTCAATGATCAAACAGACACTAAAATCACCACCATTGGTCTTGGTGATGATTTCAGAGCTGCTATATCCTCTGCGAACAGTGCCGGTGGAAACCATCTGTTCCTTGTTCATCCAACCCATAAGCAAATGTTTAGCCGCTATCAGAACTTCATGAAAAGTGGTCGACCAATGTTGGATGTCGAAGCAGAGGGCGCCTTAATCGCCGTTCTGACTGATATCACTGATGTTGACACTGTGAACGGGAGTATCACAATGAATATCTCCAGTACTAGCGTCAGTAATGTGATTGGTGTAATCCCTGGAAAATCTGATGAACAAATTATTTTCTCCGCTCACTATGATCATTTGGGCGCATTAGGCGATGATATCTACAATGGCGCCGATGATAATGCCTCTGGGGTTACCGCTGTACTTGGATTAGCGCAATATTATGCGACTAAGGCGCAACCAGAGCGGACACTGGTGTTTATTGGTTTTGGTGCTGAAGAAGAGGGGATCCTAGGCTCAGAATATTACACTCGCACGATTGATGCCGATGCTGTGGTAGCCATGATTAATATGGAAATGGTGGGAACTGAGTCGGCCTTCGGCGCAGGTAAGGTTTGGATGACAGGCTCCGATCGCTCAGACTTGCGCGACTTAATGAATCAGTCGCTCGATGAAGCGCAGCATATTGAAGCTGATCCCTATGCTAAATTTAATTTGTTTTATCGCTCAGACAATGCCAGTTTGGCGCGTTTAGGTGTTCCAGCCCATTCATTTAGCTCTACTGAAATTGATAAGATCGATCATTATCACAAGCCCAATGACGATATGGCTGTGATCAATATAAATTCCTTGTATCAGTCGACACTGCTTCTGGCTAAGGCCACAGAGTCCTTGGCAAACGGCACAGTGACGCCTGCGCGAGTTGAGCCGATAGCGGCACGCGCCAGAGGTAAAATCTACTAAAGTATTATGCGTTATCTCGGCATGCCAGAGCGAAGCGTGAGCGATTGGATAGACCAGTTGCAGGGCTCTGCATATTCGCACTTTGCATTAGATTCATATAATCAAGGTGAGGCTCTGCAGTTACTTGAGTCGCGCACGGCAGAGATTCTTGGCAAGCCGGCAGCAATGTTCTTCCCCAAGGGTATGACAGCCCAGTTCGTGGCGTTGAAAGTATCCGAGCAACTGAGAGGGAACAACCAGATAGCTTTGCATCCTTTGTCGCATATAGCGTGGGATGAGCAAGAAGCTTTTGATCATCTACTGCAGTTGCAGGCTCACTCAGTCGGTTCAAATAGTGCACCATACACGGCAAATGACCTCGCAGCGATTAACACCAGCATTGCCACTGCAGTAGTTGAATTACCTTTACGTAGGGCCGGATTTCGATTACCGGCTTGGCAAGAATTACACGCAATATCAGATTACTGCCAATTTAAGGGCATACATTGCCACATGGATGGTGCAAGGTTGTGGGAATCAACGCATTACTACGGTAAGTCAGAGGCACAAATCGCGGCATTATTTGATTCTGTTTATGTGTCTTTCTATAAAGGTTTAGGTGGCATTGGCGGCGCAATTCTTGCCGGAGAACATGACTTTATTGAGCACTGTAAACTTTGGCGAATACGCTTCGCTGGTGATCACTTCACCAGCTTTCCGCAGATTATTTCTGCACTTGATGGTCTTGATAACAAACGCCCGAAAATAAACGCCCTAGTTGAGCGTGCGAAAGAGGTTGCAAAGGCATTATCAAATCTGTCAGCGCTAAGGATTCTGGAGCCTCACACCAATGGCTTTTTGGTATTTTTAAAAGGCGATAAAGATCAGCTAAATCATAAAGTTAAAAAATTAACTGAACAAACTGCATTAACTCTTTTTCGTGACATCACCTATTACCCGAACAGCACAGATTTGATTGCTGAAGTACAGATTGGCCATGCGCATGAACAAATTACCACTGATGAGATAGTGAATTACTTTGAGGCGCTTGTTTCTGCTTCTGGTTGATCATCCTCATAGGCTTTCAGCTCTCCTAGTTGCCGAAGCGGCTTAAATACCACCATTGAAATACCAACCACAGCGAATGCCATTATTCCGCCTACAAGTGCGCCAGTAACCGGACCTAACAATGCTGCGGCAGAACCCGAGCGAAAATCGCCCAATTCATTTGATGACGAAATAAACAGAGTATTTAGAGAACTAACCCGACCTCGTAGGCGGTCAGGTGTACAAATCTGGACAATTGAAGAGCGTAGCACCACGCTGATCATGTCCGATGCACCATAGATAAACAGGGCTAGCGCAGCCACCCACACGACATGAACCGTAGCAAATACGACTATTGAGCAGGAGAAAATGAACAGGGCGATAAATAATGCTCTACCATTTTGTTGAATCGGCTGTTTTCTCCGTGTCAATGCAATACCCACAAGCGTTGCACCGACTGCTGGCATTGCTCGCAGAAGTCCGAGTACTTCAGGTCCGGCATTTAGCACATCTTTGACGAACACAGGCAGGATAGCCATGACACTACCCAATAACACGATAAATAAATCAACCACCATACTGCCTAATACTTCAGGCGATCGCTTCAAATAGGCTACACCGCCTAGTAAGTCTGACAGATTAATACTCTTCTTACCTTCCCGGGCTTTGAATTCTGGTAATAGACTGAATCCTAAGATATTGAACAAACCAAATATCAGAAGCAGCCAATAAAAATCTTTATCGAACCAGGCGATTAAAAATCCAGCGATGAATGGCCCTAACGTCAGTGCCATATTCCATAGAGAACTCACCAATGCAACGGCTTTACTGAGATCCTCTGTTTTTACGATATTGGGTAAGGCGGATTGAATTGCTGGGGCAAAAAATGCCCGACCAATCGCTAGAATTACTAGGGCAGAGTAGAGATACCACTTGTTGAGAGTTTCCTGATTCATCAATAACGCAATAACAACCAAAATAATTATCTGTAAACTTGAGGTGATTAACAGAATCGCTCGACGGGAGAAGTGATCAGCAACCCAACCGGCAGGTAATGTAAAGAGAAATATCGGAACGATCTGAAACAGACCAATCAGCGCCAGATCAAAGGCATTTCCTGTGGCCTCATACAAGTGCCATCCAATACCGACGATCATCGTTGAGGCGATGACGGTTGTGGCAACTCGACCGATGAGTAGACCTATGAGCGCTTTAGTATACATTAGTTATTTTCGAATGATCTCTGCTGAAACCTAAGTTTACTGTTATTTACCTGCGATTACAGCCACAGAAAAATAATCTGATCCAACATTTTGTCGTAATAGTGATATGCACAGGCAGTTAGGGGTGCTTATTATTAGAAAAACCTTATATTTCAATACAATAAAACGGGAATCTTATGTTTATAAAAAACAAGCTCATACCCAGTGTTGCTCTAGCATTGAGCATAACATCCACATCCATAAATCCAATATTTGCAGATACTTCTTCAAACGCCACCATCGATGTCGCAATTCTGCAGCAAATGTTGAATCAATCACTCAGTAACCATCCTGCCATGTGTTCAGACGACTATAATCGTGTTAGTGGACCTGACATGGATGAGATGCTCAACAATCTTTATGCCAACACTACTTCACAAGCAGAAGTGTCATCATCGATATCGAAAGCTCGAGTCAAAAAGAAAGGGCTTAATCGAACCTACTCAGAAGCTCAGGTAGTCTACTTAGACTTTGAAACAGGAGAGCCCACTTTCCCAACCGGTGGCCTAGCTTTTCTACTACCTGAGGGTGTAGGGCCTAACTTGCCTGATTATGTTTATTCACAGGAAGAAAAAGACGAAATACAACGGCGCCTAGAGGCTGATTATGCCGGTTTGAATGTTACCTTCACCCAAACCCTTCCGGACTCTGGAGATTTCGTGTTCCTACAATTCAATTCTAATGATAATCCTGGTCAAACAGCCGGAATATTCAACTCTGGTGGTATTCTCTTTGGCCGCGCGGGTGAGATTGAATTTGGTAACAACAATAAAAGTATCGGTGCTATTGTTGATGCCAACCTATGGCAACTACTTTACTTCGCTGATCCATCAGGTAATTTTCTTGCCGCAGTTGCTGGGATTGAAATTACTCCAGAATCAGATCCTCTCGAGATTCTTTCACAGGCGATGGTCAATCAGTCGGCAAACACCGGTGCACACGAGGTAGGGCACACGTTGGGATTACGCCATTATGATGCGTTTGGTGATCCCGGTGATGGATTACCGAGTACAGGCAGCCCCGCGCCCAGCCGTTTCTTTCCTGCATACACTGGTAACCAGCTTGCTGTAGAGACCTTAAATC
>CAZLIR010000198.1:0-4674 GCA_964559635.1 uncultured Enterobacterales bacterium | reverse complement strand
GCCGGGTATCAGCGACATTACCGCGATAATTAACACCAGATTTGATACCAGTGCGATATTCGCAACCAGACCAAACATACGGTAGTAGATGAGCATAAATGCCAGCACAATCGCCAGACCAATTTGAATTGATAACATGCCCAGAGCGATGTTCTCTTTACCGAGACTTGGTCCAATAGTGCGCTCTTCAACAATTTGAATTGGTGCGGTCAGTGCGCCTGCTCGGAGCAATATCGCCAGCTCCTGTGCTTCACGAGGCGAGTCGATACCTGTGATGCGGAAACGATTGCCGAGTGTAGTCTGAATCGTGGCCACGTTGATCACTGTTTCTTCTTTACGCGGTGGCTGTGCAATGAGCTTGCCATCTTCTTCGATGTAGTCGGTTTTGTACTCGATGAACACTGTGGCCATCGGCTTCTTGATATTGCGACGTGAGGTACTGGCCATCATGTCACCACCCTTGCCGTCGAGTACAATATTCACCTGTGGCATGCCATTCTCATCCATGCCTGAATTGGCATTTACGATATGGTCTCCGGTAACAATGACATCACGGTACAACAACTGAGGCGTACCATCCTTCTCGTATAGAATTTCTGAATCCCGTGGCACTCGACCTCGCAACGCATCGCGAACATCGCGATTACCATTCACCAGACGAAACTCCAGTGATGCTGTTGCAGACAGGATCTTCTTTGCTTGTGCAGAATCCTGAACGCCTGGAAGTTGTACCACGATCCGCTCGGGTCCCTGGCGTTGAATCAATGGCTCTGCCACACCAATCTGGTTGACACGATTCCTGAGTGTAGTGATATTCTGTCGAACCGCTTCATCACGCACCAAACGGAGTTGCTCATCACTAAAATAGGCTCGGAAGTTAAATGTATCTGCAGCATCTACTGTGGTAAAGGTCAGCTCTTGGTACTTTGATCGCAGTAAATCATATGCTTCATCCCGCGCATCTTCATCGCGAAAACGCACCGTAACTCCACCATTGGCATCACGGCTCAGTGGTCGGACGTAACGCAGCTTCGCTTCACGGAGTTCGTCTTTAAACTCTGAAGCAAAGGTATTCTCGCGCTTCTCAATAGCAGTATTCATGTCCACTTCCATCAAGAAATGAATACCACCACGTAGGTCAAGACCAAGTTTCATTGGATCTGCACCCAAGTCACGCAACCAGTCAGGTGCAGCCGGTGCTAAGTTCATCGCTACCGTGTAGGCATCGTTACCGTAGGCATCACGCACCGCGCGGTCGACACTGTAATGTGCTGACAACTGGCTATCGGTATCTGGAAAACGTACCACAATCCGCTCATCGGTCCGTTCGATTGATTTATAACTAATTTCTGATTGGTCTAGTACAGTCACAACTGCACTCTCGAGTTCACCACCGATTAACGCATCACGTTGTGGCGATATCTGCAGAGAGGGATCTTCACCATACAGGTTCGGTAAGGCGTATAAAATGCCCAGTGCCAAAACCAATACCACCATAATGTACTTCCACATTGGATAGGTGTTAATCGGCCTTGCATTGGCAAAAGGTTGAGAAAGCATATATTTTTCCGCTGTTTATTTAGCTTTGAGAGAGCCTTTAGGTAATACTGAGGCTACGGCATTACGCTGAATAGATACCTCAACATTTTCGGCTACTTTAAGTTTGATAAATGTCTCATCAACTTCAGTGATTTTGCCAGCAAGACCACCACTTGAAATGACTTCGTCACCCTTTTGAAGCGCTTCAACCATCGATTTATGCTCTTTGGCACGCTTTGATTGTGGACGAATTAACATGAAGTAGAAAATCAGGCCGAAGATTATCAGCATAATGATGCTGGACATAGGAGATGCTTGCTGACCGGCCTCAGCTGCATATACAGTAGATGAAAGAATATCCATGATGACCTCTGTGTGGCATTTTATGCCTGGTTATTATTAATCTCTGGGACTGGTAGACCCAAATCCCCATAAAAGGTTTCGACGAAGTCGGCTAATTTACCCGTTTCAATCGCTTGACGCAAACCACGCATGACTTCCTGGTAGTAATGCAAGTTATGTATCGTCGCTAGCCTTGATGCCAATATTTCCTGGCATTTAAATAAGTGATGCAAATAAGCGCGAGAGTAATTCTTACAGCTATAGCAATCACAATGTTCACTTACTGGTGATGTATCGGTTTTATGGGGACTGTTTTTGATTCTTACAACGCCTGTCTTAGTAAATAAATGCCCATTTCGTGCATTTCGGGTCGGCATGACACAATCAAACATGTCCACACCCCGACGAACCGCTTCAACAATATCCTCCGGCTTCCCTACTCCCATTAGATAACGTGGTTTATCTTTTGGCATTTTAGGTGCCACGTCAGCGACGATGCGATTCATATCCTCTTTAGGTTCACCGACCGACAGCCCACCGATCGCGTAACCATCAAAGTTCATCTCAACCAAGGCATCGAGTGAAACCTGACGTAAGTCTTCATACATGCCGCCTTGGATAATGCCGAAGAGTGCCGAGGGATGTTCACCATGGGCCTCTTTACAACGCTGTGCCCAACGCAAGCTTAATTGCATCGAATCGTCGGCTTCCTGATGCGTGGCTGGATATGGTGTGCATTCGTCAAAGATCATGATGATGTCAGACCCAAGCTCATGCTGTACTTGGATTGAACGTTCAGGATCGATGAAAATTTTACTGCCATCAATGGGCGAGCGAAATTCAACACCCTGCTCTGAAATTTTACGCATGGCACCCAGACTAAATACCTGAAAACCACCAGAATCGGTCAAAATGGGGCCTGACCAGTGCATAAAATCATGCAGGTCTCCGTGCTGCATAATGACATCGGTTCCGGGACGCAACATAAGATGAAACGTGTTACCCAGAATGATCTGTGCTCCAGTTTCAGTGATTTCCTCCGGCGTCATCGCTTTGACTGTGCCGTATGTCCCCACTGGCATAAAGGCAGGAGTCTCTATTTCACCCCGCTCAAAGGTTATCCGTCCGCGTCTGGCTTGACCGTCCTGACCTAATAACTCAAATTTCATGGTTATCCTTTCTCGTCAAAAACATTGCATCACCGTAACTGAAAAATCGATAGTGCTCTGCAATCGCCTGCTCATAGGCATTCATAATATTATCTTTACCTGCAAATGCGCTGACAAGCATCATAAGGGTTGATTCAGGTAAGTGAAAGTTCGTTATCAAACAATCGACCAGTTTGAATTCAAAACCGGGGTAGATGAAGATGTCCGTATCACCGGTACAGGCCTCAAGCTGCTCATTAAGTGCTATGGATTCCAGTGTCCGCAATGAAGTGGTACCCACAGCAATTACACGCTTGCCCGCCACTTTTGTCGCCAGAATAGCATCAATCGTTTGTTGACTGACCTCATACCACTCTGAGTGCATCTGATGGGTCTTGATATCATCAACCCTGACCGGTTGAAAGGTTCCGGCCCCGACATGCAGTGTGACAAAGGCGGTATTGACACCCTGCTGTTGTAATTCAGCAATTAAGTCATCTGTAAAATGCAATCCTGCGGTCGGAGCAGCCACAGCACCATCCTGCTTGGCATAGACGGTCTGATAACGGTCCTTATCATCCTCTTCCTGAGCCCTGTCAATATAGGGCGGTAATGGCATTTCGCCCAAGGCTTCCATGACTTCTTTCAAGGCAGAGGTCGATCGAATCAGGTAAAACTGATCCTCGCGACCGAGCACCTCAACCAGATATTCACCGATATAAAGTTTGGTACCGGGCAGCGTTTTATTACTGGCGTTAATGTGAACCAGCGCTTCAGTCTCACTGAGCAATCGCTCCACCAGAATTTCAGCCTTACCACCGGATTCCTTAACAGCATGCATCCGAGCTGGAACAACACGGGTATCATTGAAAATAATCAAATCTCCCGGTGAGACTAATTGCAGGATATTTTCAAACGCGGAATGATTGATCTGGCCGGTATTGCCATCAAGCTGCAACAGTCGGCTCTTAGACCGCTGTGCTAATGGGTATTTGGCTATCAATTCTTCCGGTAGCTGAAAAGAAAAATCGGTTCGTTGCATTCAGTGTCAGTCACGCATTCAATTAGGTGTGCGCGACTATACCGATGCCCTGTTAGTGAGTCAATTACAGTGAGGGAATTGTAGTGAGTTAAGTTACGATCAAAAGAGTGTTTAAGCAGCTGCCATGCGCTCTAATCGTTCAGGTGAGCGGCATTCTTCAACATAGCCATAGCCATGCTTTTGCCATATGGCGATGGTCTCACCACGACCAGTGATAATACGAATCTCCGAGTCAAAATCTTGCTCGGTTGTATTATGCATATAGGTAGCTATGTATTCACGCCAATCAGCTAACTGATGAAATTCCATGAATTGTTTGAGTCCAACGCGCATTCTGCTCTCCGAAAATAGTCCTTCAAATTAAGGTTAGCAGAGTTTTTCAAAAAGACAGCCTTGTAATTGATCTTTAGCGTGATTGTTTTGTAACAGAATCTGTATTGGCTTGCGTGATGTCACTGGAAATCGCTTGCCGCAAGTGTCCAAGCACACAAAATGCTTTATACTGGCGCCCAATACCATTCAGTCGAAATTCTCATGAGCAAAAAAGACACGCTATTTTCAGAGCCAGTAGAAAGCATCAAGCCGTTTGCCTTTGATGATCAG
>CAZLIR010000197.1:0-4690 GCA_964559635.1 uncultured Enterobacterales bacterium | reverse complement strand
TGCTACAGGTATCGCAGGATACTCTAGTCCTAGAAGTGGTCCTTGTTGTGGTCATTAAATTGTCTCTGTTAGGTAGCCAGAGTCAGCAGTTATCATTATTGGGTAGGCTGACTTCATACCGATATTTTAGCAACTTATGCTCAAATTTCTAGTGCTGTGCCGGGGCGCTGCAGATACTGAGTATAATTGTGCGTCTGTGTTAATTGCGCATCAATTCTAAGCCGCAAAGGTCCACCACTATGCAACGCATCAAACGGATAGCAGGTCACCAGTGTCAGTTGCTGCTGGTCATGCTCTAGATTAAGTTGCTGCTTGTCGCTATCCACAACGACTGAGCTGACAACCTGATAGGTTTTAATATCACCTCGCTCGGTGTGGATGTGGATCGTCTCACCGATTTCGACATACTCCAGTAGCGCAAAATGGGTATCGCGGTGGCCACTAATCACCATATGTCCTGATTCGGTCGGTAATCGTGAGCCATCCAAATGACCTGGTCCGAATGCCAGGCTCGAACCAGTGCTGCCCGATAACACAACATACTGTCTGTTGTGTTGCGGGAATTCGATCTTCGCGAGTGTTGTCGTGTCAGCCCATGGCCATGGACGATGTTGCACACCACTATCGAGCGTCTGTTGCCATGCGTGCTCGAGTAGGATCTGTGCCGCAATCGCCTTCATGGGCATATACATTGCCTGCACCAGCAGGACCAAAGCAGTCACAAATACTAGCCATGGCCAGCGCTGGCTGAGTATCTGCCTCATGAACTCGGCTCTAGCTTGCGAGTGATAAATACACCACTGATGAGCAGCAATACAAAGGCCCAAAAAGCATTGAAGCGCCAATTAAGTCCAGTCGTTGGGTAATTAAATGCGGTATTCCCTTTCGGCGACACATTAGGGATATTCTTTTTCAGCATTGCCTGATCAGGGGCACGACTGATCCGCTGTTCAACCGCAACGAAACTGGTATAGGGTGTCATTAACTGATGCTCAAGCGCCAATTTGAGAATGGCATCGCGCTGACTATCCGGCTGGCCACTCATGATCTGCTCATCAAGTAGTTGCTGAATTTTCTGTCGCGCCCACATTCGTGCAATCCCCTGAACATCCGGATTGCCACTTTTGTTGAGGATCATGTTGGCGCGCCAATCGATGGTATCAAGTTGGCCATCTAGCGTCATAGATATATCATTGGCCGGGCGGCGAATGATAAGGTGTAACGGCTGACCCAGATACAGATCCGGAATGGTCAACGGGTAATGTTCAACCGGTTCGGAAAATCCGACTTCCACTGAGCGCATGATCGGTGACTGAAGTTGTTGTGTCAGTTCTGTCATTTTCTTCGCCACCTGCGTGAGATCACTGATATAGGTGTAACTACCCTGTCCGAACTCGGCGGCCTTGCGCATAAAATAACTGTTCGGAGCAGAACCAATACCGACCGTGAACAGCCGCGCCTGATCCCGATGATCATGGATGAGACGAAAAAGATCCGCTTCATTACCTACCGCACCATCGGTTAAAAATACAATCTGTCGAACATAATTTGGGTCATATCCCTCATTGAGAGCGAGGTTCAGTGCCGGCTGCATTTCTGTGCCACCATCAGCGGCCATTTTACGGACATAATTTCGTGCCATATGCTGAGTAGAGCCGGTCACAGCCAAGGTTTGATTAAACAGTGAATTCGCTTCATGATTAAAGCCGATGATATTGAACCGATCCTGATCAGCAAGCCCGTCAATAGCCTTAATCAAGGCCTGCTTTGCCTGATCCATGGATTGTCCCTCCATCGAACCAGAATGATCGACAATAAAGGTCACATCACGTGCCAATGGCTGGCTATTATCTGCGGCAGGAGGGATGACAACTAGCTGGGTGTAGATGAAACCAGGATCCTGCGCGATTGTCTCATCAAAACGTACCAGCCGTGGCTGACTATCGGGTTTAACCTGCCATGTCAGCACAAAATCACGATCAGAAACATAGTAGTCATCTAATGTAATTGAGTAGCGATTATTCTTTTGTTGGGTTTTGATAGCATGTGATTCTGAGAACACCGATTCTAGTGGGATACCGGCATTCAGTGTCACATCAATAGCAAGTTGATGGTCGGTTCTGGCAGCCTCTGGGACTGTCAGTATTGTCATATCACGCTCAGTCGCATTAGCTTGCCATGCACCGGAGGTAAACTGCTCAGTCAATTGCTGAGTCGGCTGCGGCTGATACTTGGGGGTAATGGTGGTTGGGAAGCGTAGCGAGAACTGACCATGCTGATACTGCACAGACTGATACAGCGTTAGTGACACCTCAATCACTTCGCCGGGACCAATATTGGCGACCTTACTACGAAATAAATTGGCTTGCCCCTGCTCGAGTATCGCCGCTTTTTTACCCGCTTTCACGGCCGCCTGATATACCTTTTTAGCCTCGGCCTTTTCTTTGATTTGACCGACTATTCGACGGTCACCAATAGTCATTACCAACCCATCGACAGCAGCATCTTCTGGTAAAGGAAAATAATAGGTCGCTTCAATGACATCCAGTGAAGGATTCTCAAAATACTGCTTCAGCTCTGTTCTGGCAATCAGTCCATTGATTTGAATGTTGACCTGAGTATCCATTAAGGGCAACAACTCGCCCTGACCATCCTGCTCTACCACCAGACTACCAATTTTAATCTGCTCCAGATGACTAATCGTGGATGCCTGCAGTGGTTTTAGCGCCACTAACATCATCGCTAGCATCGCGATTAGCCATAATGATAAGCGCACGCCACCCATCACCCACTTCATTACGTTATCAATTACTGTCATGTCTCTCTCCGATGTGTCCTGACTGATTGACAGTCAGTATGGCGAACTGGAGGGGAAAAAATTCTGCACAATCATGGTCTATGGATGATGAAATGTGGCAAGATTATGGCTGGAACGCTTATGTCAGAAATGACATGGTCATGACATCAATCAGGATATCTACCTATGGCAAAACTTCACTGGCAGTCTCGATATAATTCACTCAAAACACACTGGTTGTATCTGCTAATTAGTATGGCTACCTTACTACCAAGTCTTGTGTTGGCTGAGCAGGATGGCCAAAAGATATATGACGAGATCATGCAAGCGACCGATCGCCGTGAAGCGGGCCATTTTATTTTTCAGCGTGCCCTCTCTGGCAATGATCCTGAATTACAAAAGGCGGCACTTCTGGGACTGGGGCGTATAGGCGCTGCGAAATCAATCGATCAGATTGGTACTTACCTTTATTCACCGCAACCCGATATTCGTAAAACCGCGGCATTTTCGCTCGCCATTACTATGAATCCCAATGCCTATAACTGGTTGGTAAAGCGCCTGGCGAGTGAAACCAACCATGGTGTGTTGGCAGAGTTGGTAGCTGGTATTGGCATTGCGCCAAAGCATGAGTCAGATCCTGACCGTGTGGCCGTCCTGTTACCCTATCTTGATCATGCGGCAATCTCTGTCAGAGCCTCGACATGCGATGGTCTGAATTATGCCTGGAGCATGTACCGAGATACGATTTCGGTGCCGAACTCAACACAGGTATTCAAGTTGATGAGTATGGCACAGGCACATCCTGAGCTGGCTGATCATTGCCTTTATAGCCTCACGCGTTTGCGCACTGAAACGGCCTTGTTTGAGCAGGCGCAATTATTGAAAACCATTGCTGCTGCATCAACACCCTATCACCACAAGTTGTTGTTACTGATTGTTGGTCAGCAACAAAACGTCCAGTATTTACCTTATATTACTGCACAATTAAACGCTGAGGATATGGGAGTTGTCGCCGAAGCAGCAACCGCACTGGCTAAACTACCGCTTTCTGAGGCCAACAACTTGAGTTATCAGGCATTGCTTAAGCATCCTGAAAGTCAGGTTAAGATTGGTTTCATTCAGGGGCTCGTCAGTCAACCCCCTAGCGACTCATCCCTCGCCATGTTAAAACAGCTAAGCGAGGACAGCTCGAACTGGATCAAGTATCGCGCTCTGGCGCTGTTGTTTCAGGCACAGCCCGAGAATTATTTATCAGCGGTTCTCAAGTTATTTGAGCAGAGCACAGCACAGAGCACCACTTGGGAGTTGATGCTTTTGGAAGTGGCCGGTCAGATGGATGATGATGCCGCCAAAGCCGTCATTAAGCGTGCGCTAAAATCAGACCAGTCAGTCATTCGCGATATTGCTGAGCAACTTGCAACCGAAACCTCTGACGATGCCGAGACAAGACCCAATTCAGCGACTGCGCCTTACGCCGCGGTCCGAGGCATCTTTTCTGAGCGACTCGTGATTCAAACTAATCGTGGCGACATTACTATCCAACTCCTACCCGCAGCGCCCTATAGTAGTTTTAATTTCTATCAATTGGCGGCCAAAGGTTATTACGACGGCACCCCATTTCATCGAGTGATCCCAAACTTTGTTGCGCAAGGGGGTGATGCCCGCGGTACTGGCACCGGAAATCCAGGCTATGTGATCCGTGAAGAGTTATCACCCTCGAGTCAGCTGAGAGGTACGGTTGGAGTGGCCACCTCAGGTAAGGATACTGGCGGCAGCCAATTCTATTTCAATCTCAAAGACAACTGGCATCTGGATCGTCGCTATACAGTATTTGCCCGAGTCACGGAGGGGATGGATGTCATGGATAAACTCGAGCGCGGAGACAATGTCATC
>CAZLIR010000196.1:0-4693 GCA_964559635.1 uncultured Enterobacterales bacterium | reverse complement strand
AAGAAGGTCACGATTTGAGTCTGCATTTCAGTTGTCACATTCAAGAACTCCGTAGGGCCGTTAGGACCTGCTGGCGTTAGCAATGAACCGTGTGTACCGGAGTTCAATTTAGAGAACTGTCGACTACCCACTACTGTGGTACCTGGGTCAGTAGCCGTTACAGTTGTCAGCTCCAGAAGTCTTGCCATGGGCTCAGTACCGGCTAATGGAGAATCAGCATCTGAATTTGGAACCACTGTATCGTTCAAGTTTTGCATCAATAATGTCGGTACATCATTCATAACCGCAAATCTCGCGGTATTAGCTGGATCAGCTGAGTCCACGACAGTCTGTGCAGCCAACAAGAATCCAAGATAAATTTCTTGGAACGAAGGATCACTCACTGTAATACCTGCTGCTGCAGCGATACCAGCTCGGATGCTAGGACCAAATGTTTGAGATGCGTCTAGAAGTGCGGCAATTTGACTACCTGGATTAACTAACGCTGCTGCCTGAATGTAATCAGAATTAGCAACGAAGTTCGTACCGACAATGCCACCCAGTGAATGGCCAACAAAGGTAATGTTGGTGGCATCAAAGTCAGCACCACCACCATCGACATCCATAAATGGAATGGCTTTCTCCAGCTGTAATAGATCAAAACTGGCTTGACGACTGTTATCACGAGCCACCAATAGATTGACTAGATTGATTGTATGTGTACCTGAGCCATCTGCTACACCATCTGGACCAGGAGCACCTGTCTCATTGCTGACATAGTCCACACCAAAGGTACGTTCACGGATTGTGCCAGGCGTATAGCCCTCAAAGATACCTAACAAGCCACCAGACGCCGCTTGCAGTCCCTGATGTACAGGGTCATCTTCTGAGATACCATGGAGCGGCTGATCCATGGCAACCACGGCTCGACAACTTGGAGGCGCAGCCATGGAATCCATGAGGCCTAGAGCCTGTGTACGATTACCGGTAATACCGTGTTGGAAAATGGTTACCGGATAACCAGTGGCAGGTTTAGGGCATAAAGCCGCCTTAGGCAGTGAGACGAACAGAGGCGCAACCTCTATGCCATTCACTCTCGGGAACGAATTAGCATAGGTCAAATTATCACCAAATGGATTGGGAACAAGTGCTCCTCCCGGTCCGATTGGTAACTGCTCCAGGGCACGCCAAAAGGTGTTTAGCGGTGCTGTTGGATTCTCAGCTGTTGGCGCTGATAATAGATACGCTAATGCAATCGAGCCCTTATACAGGTCAGCAGCACCAATACCGGTGAAAGGTGCAGTATCTGTCATGAGGCTACTGAAGCTCGTCGCAGGAATGGCACCTTGCGCTAATGGTCCATCAATGTAAGCCAACTTGGCAGATTGCATGACCGTTCCGACTGACTGAACTGTAAACTGATAACTCAGAATAATCTCAGCTCTAGATGGTCCACCGAATGCCTCTGTAGCTATTTCCATTGCATTAACCAGTTGTCTGACCGGTTCTAGGCCCGCTACTGAAGAAGCTGGGTCAATTGGGGTGGTTCCTTTCGAGAGTGAATACTCGATATCATTAAGGATTGGCAATCCGTCCGTGTCTTGCATGCTATTGGTGACCACCACCATGTAACCTGCTTGCTGTTCGAATGGTACGGTTGGAACGATTGCTAGAGTAGTTGAATCAAACAATGAGGCAACATACTCAACACCACCGATTAATTCACGCTCAACACTTGTCACTGGGCCAGTTGGCGCTGGGATACCCGGCGCGACTTCTGGACGCAACGTATTGACCTTGTAGATACGAATCGTATCACCGGGTATAACCGTACTCGGATTGATGCCCAAGTCTGGGTCCAAACTGCTAAACGAGATGGTAAATGGGGATGTGGCAGACCAGCCGTCCAATGAACCAACCGCTACCAACGGATCACTAAAATCAGTTGGATCAGCAACGGGTAGATTAAGTGTCAGATCGGCAGTGCCACTGAATAACAAATCATTAGGTATTGGCACGTCACCGCCAGCTGGTGAGTAGACAGCCTTCATTCTGGCTGGCACTTTGACCGTTTGCTCCGGTAACGGCTCATCTAATTCTGATGAAACTCCACCACATCCGGCCAAGATGGCAGCGGCGGTGAGAGTGGAGAGTACAACTTTAAATTTTTTCATGAAAAACTCCTAATTTATATTCTGCTCTTTTTATTGTGTGAGTTGTAAGCCACCTATAATGAGATGGCTCTCTCTCCTCTATTCAAATGAGTAAATAAATTCCACACCCCAAGTCATCGGTGTTCTTGGTGTATTAACCAACGTTCCGAAGAACTCACGGAAGCTATCCACAGGCTCATCTTCATCAGTCAGGTTACGACCCCAGATATAGACTTCAAAGCCATTGTTCTGTGGTAGCAGACCGATGCGAGCATTCACCATGGTAGTGGCTTCGATGAAGCCGTAGTCAACGGTATCCAGTGTCGTAGCCGCACCCTGATAGTTTGCAATATCAAACGCGAATGTCAGTGGATGAGTTCCCGGTACGATGCGCTCTTTCAGGTTATTGATAGTGGTAAAATGTTCGCCTCTATGTGTAACATCCAAGCGGAATAAAAGGTCCATTTCCCAATCAGAAATTTCCGAGTAGTACTCAATACCAAATGCCCCGGTGAACTCTGGCGCGCCGGGTAATTTCTTACCGGCAGCATCCTCTGGGACTCGTGCTAGAGTACCGCTTGATGTAAGAATCTCGCGGCTTGCACCGTCTGGGAAGCTAGCAAAGGTTGCATCCAAGAAACCCAATGAAGCAGTCAGAGTCAGTGCGTCTGTCATGCGGTAGTTCATCTCCGCTTCTAGACCGCTCGTATCGACCTCTGCCGCGTTTTCGATTCGAATGGATGTCAGCGGCGTACCGTCAGCAGCGGTACCCAAATCAAAGAACTGGTTGACCTGATAGTCTTCGTACTGAGAGTCGAAGTAAGCAATGTTCAGTGACATACGATTATCAAGTAGCGCAGTTTTTAAACCGAGCTCCATACTATCAACCGTTTCTTTATCAAACTCCAAGCCAGCTACTATGTCTGCCTGAGTAACAAAATCAAGGTTGTAACCGCCTGATTTGAAACCGGTCGAGTATTTAACATACATGTTGGTGTCGGCAGAATGAGCATAATTTAAGCTTACAGCCGGTGAGAAGTTACTGTCATTACGACTGTCTACGAGACCTCCGGCTGGCGTCGTGCCGATACCGAAGGAACCTGAGTTACTGCCGTCAAGATTCCAAACTACGTCTTTGTCTTCATCTGACCAGCGCGCACCAAAGCTAACTGACCAGGTATCGCTGAAGTCATAACTACCATTAAAGTAAAATGCCGTGCTTGAAGTTTCGACGTTACCGTCATTGAATGCACCGCCTCCGGGTGAAATACCAAATGTCCATCCGGCATTACCAGCTATTGCATTACGAATGGTGTCTGCTGTTTGTTCATAGAAATAAGCACCCAAAACAAACTTCAAATCCGACTCATCAGGTGAAATGAGTTGGAACTCCTGAGAGTTTTGGTCATAGTTATCTTTGTAGAACAGATAAATGTAATCAAACGGTGAGTAGTCTGTGTCATTACCGTACTCGATTTCAGTTTGTCTCATGCCCGTAATGGACCGGAATGAGTAACCATTGTCGAAATCGTACTCGATATTCAGACTGGTACCATTAATATTTCTGAGCTCGCGATTTTTGAAGCTCTCGTTGATTTCGTTGTTAGCAACATCAGCATACGAGTATGGGGTATCACCGAAGGTGGTGGTGATTGGCACACCTAGCGTCGCTGAGCGAGCTGACTCAAGACCATCAAAAGCCAAGTTGATATCAAGGTTATCGCTAGCTGCTAATCTAAACTGAACCCTGTATGACTGAGTATTTTGGTCATTCGAAGGATTGGTTGTATCCGGTGGAGTGAAAGTCTCAATCGGCGCAGGAAGTGATGCGTTGAAGAACGGAACACCGCCTGACACAAGGTTGAAAGTAGTTGGCAACGTACCTTCTTGGTACACGTTAGTTATATAACCATCACGAACGCGGTCAGAAACAGCGATTTTGGCATACATATTATCTGCCAGTGGTAAATTCAAATTGGCCTTCGTTTCCCGGGCATTGTAGTTACCCCAACCAACCGTAATCTTACCTTCGAAAAACTCATCGGGCTTTTTCGAGACCATACTTACAGCACCTGCCACGGTATTCTTACCAAAGAGTGTGCCCTGTGGACCACGCAATATCTCAACCTGAGCTAAGTCGACCAGATCCTGGTTCACTGATGGGCCCTGTCCGAGGTATACGCCGTCGAGGTAAACACCGACACGTGAGTCAAAGCCAATATTACGGCTTGGTGCGCCGACACCACGGATGAGGATCCGCGAATTGAAGTCTGTACCCTGCGTCACAATCATGTTCGGGATGAAGTCGCCTAGCTCTCGCAGCTCTTGTACGCCGGTCTGATCTATCTTGTCTTCTGCGAACACGCTCATCGCAATTGGTACTTCAGTCAGTCGCTCGGAACGTTTCTGCGCAGTTACGATGACTACATTGTCATCGTCGGCATTGTCATCTTCGCTTTCCTGACCGAGTGTAGTTGGTCCATAGATGGCCATACTTATGGCCAGAGGTAATAATAACTTTTTATTATTAAGTTTCATCCCAATACTCCGGTTTTATTGTT
>CAZLIR010000195.1:3315-4738 GCA_964559635.1 uncultured Enterobacterales bacterium | reverse complement strand
TTCAGGTACTGGTGTATGGGCCGGACATGCGTACTGGCAGTCGACCACTTTGTGGAAATATTCAGGGTTACTGATATCTGTTGGCTTCACACCAAACTCCCTCTCTTAATGGTAGGAATGTCATCAATTTATATAGCACAGAATGTCGTTTTTGTCCGTTTTCACAGCGAAAACGAGATCCCGTGCCACAAGGCGCCAATTATACGATTATTTTTTATATTTGGGGAGTAGCCAAGCGCCTAACAAGTCTTATTTTTAGAATAAATTATGCCTTTGTGACATAAATAATCTGTCGAATGATTGCTTTTGCCTGATTGAGGTACCCACCACCAAATAAATTAGCGTGATTTAGCACATGATAGAGGTTATACCAGTCCCTTCTGGCGGCACGATTCGGGTCTTCTGATTGCTGCGAAAAATAGCTGTCATAGAACGATCTGGAGGGTGAGCCAAACAAGGTGAGCATCGCCAGATCGGTCTCAGCATCACCATAGTAGACGGCCGGGTCAAACAGACTGGCATTGGCACCAACCTGACTGACATTTCCCTGCCACAGATCACCATGTAACAGGACGGGTTTGGGCTGATGCCCAGCAAACTGTTCTTCGCAGGCACTGACGAACTCGGGCCACAGAGAATTAAGTTCAGCACCTCGTCCGCTATCATGCAACAAGCGCACTTGATACTCGAGGCGCTCCTGCATGAAGAAGGTGAACCAATCACTGTGCTGACGATTAGATTGCCGCGAACTGCCAATAAAATTATTGCTACTAAAACCAAACTGTTCAGCCGTAATGTCATGCATGGCGGCGAGTGCTCGCCCAAACACAGCTTCATTTACTGGCCCTGTAAAATCAAGATAGGTCATGAGGAGGTAGGACTGATTATCGCTAGAGCCAAAGGCGATGGGTTCTGGGATGACAAATTGATCCGCGTGCTGCAACGCCTCAAGTCCAAGCGCCTCAGCCTCGAACATATCAACCAGATGTGCCTGATTGAGCTTTAAAAAAAACGATCCTGCCGAAGTATGCAGTTGCAATCCCTGATTGATACAGCCTCCGGCAACAGCCTGATGCGACTCAATGGTGACCGACTGATGCTCACGTTCGCTGAGTTTCTGTTCAACGCGATTTTTGAGAGCCTGACTGAGCATGGGTGTAGATTAGATAACGTGACTAAACCTAGAACAACACATCAAGACCATCTTGCACATGCTTGATTGGGATCACTTCCAGACCAGTAATTGGTTTCTTAGGTGCATTGGCAAGTGGCACCAGTGCTTTGCTAAAACCATGCTTCACCGCCTCAGAGAGTCGTTCCTGGCCATTGGGCACAGGACGGATTTCGCCACCCAAGCCAAGCTCACCAAAGATCAGCCATTCACGATTAATCGGTCGGTCCCGTAACGATGACAAGATGGCCG
>CAZLIR010000195.1:0-3305 GCA_964559635.1 uncultured Enterobacterales bacterium | reverse complement strand
GTCCAGTCCGACCGCAACGCGACGCGGATTTCCCAGACTGCTCTCATCGACGAGTGCCTGCACCTCAACCAATAATGGTCGACTCCCTTCCCAAGTGGCGGTCACGACACTGCCGGGCACCGGATCGCCGTAACCAGCCAGAAAGATGGCTGACGGATTGCTGATCTGTTTCAGACCAACATCAGTCATGGCAAATACGCCGAGTTCGTTAACGGCGCCAAAACGGTTCTTAACTGCTCTAACCACACGATAGCGCGAATCGGACTGTCCCTCGAAATACAGCACGGCATCGACCATATGCTCGAGAACCCTAGGCCCTGCCAGGGCACCGTCTTTAGTGACATGACCCACCAGAATCACGGTCGTTCCGGTCTGTTTGGCATAACGCACTAATTGCGCGGCACTCTCGCGTACCTGTGAAACGCCCCCCGGTGCGGATTGCAGTTGTTCAGTATGAATGGTCTGAATCGAGTCAACGACCAGTAGCTCTGGTTTCTCCTGCTGGGCAGTATGGGTGATGCGCTCAACACAGGTCTCAGCCAGTAAACGGAGTTTGTCTGTTTTTACCCCGAGCCGTTGACCGCGCAAGCTGACCTGTCGCGGTGACTCCTCACCGGTGACATACAACACTGGTCGCTGTTGCGAAATATCACACAGATTTTGCAGTAGCAGGGTGGATTTACCGACACCCGGATCACCACCGATCAGAACCACGGAGCCGGGCACAACACCGCCGCCAAGCACGCGATCCATCTCTTCCATACCCGTTGCAAAGCGTGCCTCTTCCTCGACCTTTACTTCCGAGAGATTCTGTACTTTGGCTTGCTCGCCCGTGTAGCCACGAAAACGTCCGCCTTTGCTCGCTGCGGACTCAATAACGATCTCATCCAGCGTATTCCAAGCGCCACAGTCATTACACTGGCCACTCCATTTACTGTGATCTGCACCACAGTCGCGACACACAAACTGAACCTTCGCTTTTGCCAACTAGTCTCTCCAAATAGTTTGTTACCAGACCACGATATGTCTCAAGATTAGAAATGGTATCATCATCTGAGTGAACTATTATATGGTTAATGCAACTAAATAGTTAACGACTAGCCGTTTACCTACGCCGGAATGAAAGCGAGACCGAAATGCGAATAAAATACATGCCGATAAGACTGATACTCCTGTTGCTATCGCTTGGCGTGAGTCAATCTTTGCTGGCGCAACAGATTTACAAGGCAAATGAGGCCGGGCAACTATTGAAACAAGCAAACCTGAATAGTCAGGCTGCTGAGTTCAAACGCATGTCGAGTGAGGCGTTAATACAATCTACCTATGAGCTGTTAGCGGCTGAAGACCACTCTGCGCTGGCCAGAGAGCACCTGCTATTCCATGCCACGCGACAATTCAGTGCTGGCTCACCGTCACAGCAAGTGAAGGTATTACTGCGTCAGTTGAGCGATTTCGACTCGCAAGTTTACTGGCAAACCTCGCATCTTGGTCGACCTAAACAGGAGCTGGCCTATCCTATCGCCGGCCTGGCCGCGAGCATCCTCAATGACTGGTCGTTAGACGAGCAAGCCAGTCAGCTAATGCCACAGGGTGAGTTAGACATCGCGATCCTTGAACAATTTTTTGCTGGCACTCAGGGCGATGACAAAAACCATATATTTTCGCGCATGTTGAAACAACAGTCAGCTGCTCAGCTATCCGAGTTAGCCAGCTGGAGTATGGCTAATGCGCAATCCATGTCCACGCGACAACTCTTGATGTTGGCCACTGCGGCGGCCGATCCCAGTATTGCCGAACTGGCGGTCAGTCGTCTGCAAGCTGATGCTCAGGCCCAGGCTGATGTGATCCGCGCACTTGAGTCTCTGGCCAATACACTCGCTGATGATGAGGTCTGGTCACTGTCACAAAAACTACTGCAATCACCGGGTTATGGTGCTACAGCGCTGCAACTTATCCCTCGCTCTAAGTTGCATGAATCGCAGGTCCAAGAGGCTCTGCTAAAGCAACTGGGTCATCCTGCGCTTGGTGGCGATGCCGCCTATGCCTTGAGTCAACACATGTCTCCGACACTTAGCACACGTCTGGTGGATAGTCTGGCTGACACCAACCCGCTCATTGCCAAGCGCTCGGCGCTGGCCTTGTCATTGTCCAATAATCCGCAACCGGTCAAGGCACAATCAGCCTCGAATAGTTTGTGGACGTACACAGAAAATCAAACGGGCGCAAATCAGATTGCACTGGGTTATCCGGTTCCCATTCCGGTCGAGTCTCTGATGCCCGTGGCAGGTTTTCGCAGTTATGCCAGTTTACATGCGCGTCATCAGGATCTGATGCTAACGAACGATTTCATCACCGGCCAGGTGGTCGGCCAGACATTTAATGGCCGCGATATTTGGGCCTATCAGATATCCGATCAAGACACGCTCACCGATGGCGGCCTTTCTCGTGAGGGTGCGGTGATGCAAAACGGCACCATACACTCGCGTGAGTGGCAGAGCCCGGAAGTGACCACCGCATTGATTGAGCGATTTGCACAGCAGGCTGGTGACAATGGAATTTATGATTATCTGATCAACAATCTGAATATTGTTATTTTGCCGGTGATGAACATTGATGGTTTTCTGCAGACCCAACGTTACCCGGATCAGGCCAGACAAACAACCTTTGCATCGGATCCTGATACCTGGCCTCGAGATGGCCGCTTCCGCCGCAAGAATATGCGTGGTGCGGACGAGGATATCAACACCACAGCGGACACCTTACAGGGGGTTGATCTGAACCGTAATCATGCGCCGTTTTGGGCCAGTACCGAACGGTCATCGAGTGACTCAAATTCACTGGTTTATCATGGCACGTTTGCCGGCTCTGAGCCGGAGTCCCAGGCAATGTATGCCGCCGCTGAACTGGGACCCGCCGATCGACTGCGTATGTATATTGATACGCATTCCTACAGTCAACTGTGGTTTCAACCCTACACTAACAATGACCGTCGCAATGCGATTTCTGATGTGATTGCACTGCGCATGCGCAATGCCACCGGTAATAGCTACACCATCTCACCCAATGATCCGGGCACGGGGATAGGGGCAACCGATGATTACTTTGCTGAAACGTATCAAATTCCCTCTTACACACTGGAAATTGAACCGGGTAGCGGTGGTGGCACACAGTACGGTGGCTTTGCGGTGTCTCACTCGGGCTTTGTGCTCCCGGAATCTGAAATTGCCCGCGTGCGCGAGGAATTGACCAATGCATCGTTGATTGCCTGGTACATGCAAGCCGGACCAGCGGCGTTATCTGACATA
>CAZLIR010000194.1:0-4744 GCA_964559635.1 uncultured Enterobacterales bacterium | reverse complement strand
GCATCTTTGTCTGCAATAATCGGGTAGCGTAGCATGATGTTACCAAGCGGGTCCGCGACATAAATATAGTCAGCAGACAGATTCAGTTCTGAGATTGCCTTACCACGTGCGATTTCCAGATCGACAAAGCGTTCACTCAGACTCGCTTCCAGGCTGTCCGCGATGGCCATATCGCCAATATATAACTGCCTGATAACCCGATCCTTTTCTTTCCCGAGTCGTTGGTGGACCTGCCCCATGATGTACAAACTCAAGAGACAGCCATCCGCCGCTTCATTCTCTAAGCAGGCTGCGCTCTTAGCGGGCAAAATAATACGCCAATGAGCGCCCGTCATAAATTCAATGGGCTGCTCTTTAACTGCGGGTTGCAGCGCGGTGTAGTCAAATACCGGCTGGACTAACTCACCCTTGTTGACGGTCAAGCCCTGTTGGAACCAGCCACCAAAATAGGCGCTCCAGGCGACAATAATCGGTATGGTAAAAACCGCCAACAGCAACACAATGGTCGCGCGATTTTTTGTTTTATGAGGGTTGTCGGCCAACAGGCTTCTCCTTCTTAAATAGCAGTGCGGCAATATAAATGATCACAAGGGCAATAGCTAGTCCAAACCAAGTCACGGCATAGCTAATATGCCGCTCTGGAGGCATGTTCACATAGCGCCATGCTTGCACAAACAGGCTACCCTCAGTTGGGTCTTGCCGAAGTACCCAAGGTTCAATAGTTAAGTCAAGTTGCGCAAATAATGACGCCAACTTCGGCATATCTAAAGACTGAATTAATTTCGGCCAGTCTTCATCTGCCAGCAATACATCTTCACGCAATACCAGCGCTTCAGTGGGCACATAAACCACCCCGGTGGTAGCAAATTGTGACTCTTGCTTAGGCAGTATCGGTAACGTTGCACGACTCTGAGGCATGGGTATCCAGCCGCGATTAACCAACACAATACGCTGTCCTATTTTGACTGGATGAATGACTTCAAACCCGGGCCTTCCAGATACAATTCTGTTATCTAGATAGAGCGTATATTGTTGCAACAATTCGCCACTAATCGCCAGATGATAATAAGCCTTGTCATCTTTATCATCGAGCGCTTGCAGAGTCATGGGCATCTGAGTTTTACGGGCATCAAGCTCGCTAAGCAGTTGCTCTTTTTCTGTCGCCCGGTCGAGTTGCCAAAAACCCAAATTAGCGAGTATCGTCACGCCAATGATGACAATGATGGTTGCTATAACAGGTATTTTGCGCCGTGTAGATGACATAATTCTGAGCTGCGAAAAACAATATCTGATAAAATTTAAGCCACGTATTTATAGTGACAGTCTAATCGCGAATCAATGCAATGTTAATTGGTAAAATACTGATAGTTTTATTGTTATTTATAATAGTCTTCAGCCTATTCCGTGGACTGCTCTATCTAGTCAAAGGACAAGGAAATCCAAAGAAAACTGTGAATTCATTGACCTGGCGGATCGGACTCTCAATCGCCTTAATTGTCGGTATTATGATCGCTATTAAACTCGGTTATATCGAGCCTCATGGCGTCAATCCCAATATCAAGTAGCTGCATGCTTGCGGTTGCCGCATTATAGACTAAATCAATGTTTGATGCCTGATCCACAGGATCAAAAAAGCCGGCAAGTTAGCCGGCTTTCTTTTAAATGCTTTGTGTTGGTTTAGAGAATATACACAAATATAAACAATCCTAACCATACCACATCAACAAAGTGCCAGTACCACGCTGTTGCTTCAAATGCGAAGTGGTTGTCTTTGGTGAAATGGCCTTTAATCGAGCGAATTAACATGACAGTCAGCATGATGGTACCAATGGTAACGTGCAGACCGTGGAAGCCGGTTAGCATGAAGAAGGTTGAACCATATATACCTGAACCCAGAGTTAGGCCAACGTCTCTGTATAAATGTATGTACTCATAGGTCTGTACACATAGGAAGATAACACCCAGAGCAACGGTTCCAGCCAAGCCCCAGATTAACTTACCGCGATGCTCATCAATCACCGCATGGTGGGCAATGGTTACAGTCACGGATGATGTGAGTAAGATCAGGGTGTTCAATAATGGCAATCCCCATGGGCTGATGGTATCTGTTGTGACGCCCTCAGGGGTTAGCAGTAATGGCCATTGTGGAATGAATTCAGGCCATAACACGACGTGAGTCATTTCATTACTGCCCTCACCACCTAACCATGGCAGTGCGAAAGCACGGACATAGAAGAGCGCGCCAAAGAAGGCGGCGAAGAACATCACTTCAGAGGTAATGAACCACATCATGCCTTGACGATATGAAGTACTCAACTGGGCAGAGTTTAGGTTAGCGAGAGATTCGCGAACCGTATCACGCCACCAACCGAACATCATAAAGAATATGATACCTAAACCGATGGTCAGGATAATGCCACCCATGGTGCCATCGTTGCCGTATTTACCCGTTGTTTGCTGAATAAAATTAGCACCACCAAATGCAGTGATAAATAAACCAATACCACCAACAATCGGCCAGTGACTACTTTCCGGCACGTGATATCTTGGAGTTCCGTTTTCTTGTTTCATAGCTTATTCTCCGCTTTAAGGCTACTGTGCAGCAGCCCCAGCTGTTTGTACTTTATCTGTGATATTGAAAAGACTGTAGGATAACGTGAGTGTCGTGACATCCTCTGGTACGTCCTCATCAATAAAAAATACCAATGGCATTTCAACTTCTTCCCGTGCTTTAAGTTTTTGTTCGTTAAAGCAGAAGCATTCTGTTTTGTTTAAGTATAGTGCAGCCTGTCCAGGTGCAATACTCGGAATCGCTTGTCCGGTTAAATCTTTATCGGAGATGTTCTTAGCAACCCAGGCGGTATGATAAATTTGACCGGGGTTGACCTTCATCGACGTGACCTGTGGTTCGAACTGCCAAGGCATACCACGCTTGACCACGGAAACGAATTGAATGGTAATTTCCCTTTCCTGATTAACCGTTTGTTGACTGTAAATAGCGGCTGTGTCACTGGTTTTGCCGTTAAGACCTGTGATCTCACAAAACACCTCATACAGAGGTACCATGGCAAAACCAAATCCAAACATACCCACGACAAGCAGCAAAAGCTGCTTGACGAGTTTACTGTGATTCGGAGCGTTTGTTGTCATTACTTAATTACTGGTGGCTCTTCGAATGTGTGGAACGGTGCTGGTGATGGTACAGTCCATTCCAGACCTTCCGCGCCTTCCCAAACCTGATCCGTGGCTTTTTCACCATTCTTGTACGCATCCCAAAGGTTGTACATGAATAGTAACTGAGTCAGGCCAAGACCAAATGCACCAATACTAGACCACATGTTGAAGTCAGCGAACTGGATAGCATAGTCTGGGATACGACGTGGCATTCCCGCGAGACCTGAGAAGTGCATTGGGAAGAATGTCAGATTGACGAATACAATCGATAACCAGAACTGAACCTTGGCAATTTTCTCGCTGTACATACGACCAGACCACTTAGGGAACCAGTAGTAAACCGCAGCAATAGTACCGAAGATTGCACCCGGGAATAATACGTAGTGGAAGTGTGCAACCACGAAATATGTATCGTGATACTGCATATCCACTGGCGCCATCGCCAGCATCACGCCAGAGAAACCACCAATCGTAAACAGGATGACAAACGCCAGCGCATAAAGCATGGGCGTTTCATAAGTAATCGAACCTTGCCACATGGTTGCGATCCAGTTAAATACCTTCACACCTGTCGGCACCGCAATGAGCACCGTGGCATACATAAAGAACAGTTCGGCCGTGAGCGGCATACCTACTGTGAACATGTGGTGAGCCCAAACGACAAAAGACAGCAGGGCAATACTTGCCGTTGCGTAAACCATCGAAGCATAACCAAACAGCGGCTTACGTGAGAACGTTGGAATAATTGCTGAAGCAATACCGAACGCCGGTAAGATCATGATGTATACCTCAGGGTGACCGAAGAACCAGAAGATGTGCTGGAACAGAACCGGATCACCACCACCCGCAGCATCGAAGAACGAAGTGCCGAAGTGACGGTCCGTAAGCATCATGGTTACCGCGCCTGCTAGAACAGGCATAACCATGACCAGTAGGAACGCTGTAATAAACCAGGTCCATACGAACAGTGGCATCTTCATGTAGGTCATGCCCGGTGCACGCATATTCACAACCGTAACAATGACGTTAATCGCACCAAGAATTGATGAGATACCCATCATGTGAACACCCAGAATGAAGAAATCTGTACTTGGTGGTCCATAGGTGGTTGAGAGTGGCGCGTAGAATGTCCAACCGAAGTTTGGTGCTCCGCCTTCCATGAACAGCGACAACAATAGCAGCGAGAACGCAAATGGCAGAATCCAAAAACTCATGTTGTTCATGCGTGGTAGTGCCATATCAGGCGCACCAATCATGAGTGGAATCATCCAGTTGGCGAGTCCGACAGTGGCCGGCATTACAGCACCGAATACCATGATCAGACCATGCATTGTTGTCATCTGGTTGAAAAAGTTAGGTTCGACTAACTGCAGGCCTGGAACGAAAAGCTCAGCACGAATAACCATTGCCATCGCGCCGCCAGTTAGAAACATAACAAACGAGAATATCAGGTACATGGTACCGATATCTTTGTGATTAGTAGAAAAGACCCAGCGCTTTATTCCAGTCGGAGCGTGGTGATGATCGTGATCATCATGTCCGTGGGTAGTGTCATCAATAACAGCAGTCA
>CAZLIR010000193.1:0-4811 GCA_964559635.1 uncultured Enterobacterales bacterium | reverse complement strand
GGTAATAATCTGTACATGTCCCTGCGGCTGCATACCACCACCCATTAAGCCAAAGCTCATCCAGGGCTTGCCATCTTTAGTAACAAAGGCTGGGATGATGGTTTGAAAGGGGCGTTTACCTGGCTCGTACACATTGGCGTGTTCAGGGTCCATCGAGAAAAGTTCGGCACGATTTTGTAAACCGAATCCTGTGCCCGGCACGACCACGCCAGAACCCATGCCACGAAAGTTACTCTGAATTAGAGAAACCATGTTGCCATCAGCGTCGGCGGTGGTGAGATAGATAGTATCGCCATCGCGCATAATTTCCGCCCCGGCAGAGGCATCACGCATGGCTCGCTCACCAATTAATTTCATACGCTCTTTGGCATAGGCCTTTGAGATGAGCTTATTGATTGGAATATTGGCAAAGTCTGGATCGACATAAAGCTTGGCACGATCTTCATACACCAGCTTTTTCGCCTCAACCATCAAGTGAATACTTTCGGCTGAATTGTGCCCCATGCTTGCCAAATCGTAGTTTTCAAGAATATTAAGGATCTGCAGGACCGCGATACCCTGACCATTGGGGGGTAGTTCCCAGACATCGTAACCGCGGTAGTTAGTGCTCAGTGGTTCAACCCATTCTGAGCGGTGACTCATTAAGTCTTCCCGTGATAGGTATCCACCATTGTCACGCATAAAGGCGTCGATTTTGTCGGCAATCTCACCGTTATAAAAGGCATCTCGCCCCTGATCAGCGAGTAACTGGTAGGTATTCGACAGATCTGGGTTTTTGAAAATTTCACCTTTTTTCGGCGCTTTACCGTTGATGGTATAGGTCTGCAAGAAGGCACCGGGGATATTCTTGCGTGGCTCGATTGAACGACCCCAATAATAGGCAATCACCTCAGTCAATGGAAAGCCCTCTATGCCATACACAATGGCGGGTGCGAGCACTTTCTCCATAGGCAGTACACCAAAACGTTCATGCATGGTGAACCAGCCATCTACAGCACCGGGTACCGAAACCGGCAGCACACCATACTTCGGGATCGATGTCGTACCCAGGGCATCTAAATCGGATTTGAGTTGCGCATAACTGAGGCTTTTAGGTGAGCGACCGCTGCCATTCAGGCCGTATAGTTTTTTCGCTTTATTGTCCCAGATGATCGCGAATAGATCGCCACCTATGCCATTTCCTGTAGGTTCCATCAAACCAATGACGGCATTAGCGGCAATAGCTGCATCAATCGCATTACCACCCTGGCGCAGAATATCTAAGCCAGCCTGTGTCGCCAGAGGATGAGAGGACGCAACCATGGCATTTCTGGCGATGACTTCGGAGCGTGTGGTGCCGACTTTGGCTGTCAGGAGATCGGGCGCAGCCGTGAGATTAGTGCTGAGTAGAAGGGTGAAACTTAAGGTTAGACAGGTACTATTTAAATATCGACTAAGACGTTTCATTCGATCTCCTTTGATTCATTATTTTTCGAGATATTGTAGCTTGTCAGGCACTCCATCCCATTGTTCAGCATCTGCCGGTGGTTCTTTCTGCTCTGTTATATTAGGCCAGACTTCTGATAATTCAGCGTTCAACTCAATGTATGGCTCCATACCCTCAGGCACATCATCCTCTTCATAGATGGCCTCTGCCGGACACTCGGGTTCACACAATGCACAATCGATGCATTCATCGGGATGAATTACGAGGAAATTGGGTCCTTCATAAAAACAATCAACCGGACATACTTCAACGCAATCGGTGTATTTACACTTGACACAATTGTCGGTTACAACAAAGGTCATTCTTATCTCCTAACAACTAATACTTGGTAATTAATTATCTTGACTGAGTACGAATTTTAACTCGTAAAGGATCTGCAAAGCTTCTCTGGGACTCAGATTATCAAGATTGAGTGATGCTATTTTGTCGGCAATTTGCGCCGAGTTTGGATGGCTTGTCATTGTAGCCTCGGCCATCTTGCTGTGATCATCATTCAATTGGGGCGAATCATACCGTTTTCCCTCTAGAGATTCGAGCTTTTTACCGGCTTTTTTGATCACTGTTGCAGGGAGCCCTGCGAGCTTGGCAACCTGCACTCCATAGCTGTCATCAGTAGCTCCGGGACGCAGTTGATGCTGAAAAATAAGCTGACCATGATAGTCATCGGCAGAGAAGTGATAGTTACTGATTTCTGGAATTCGATCGGCAAGTTCGGTCAGTTCAAAATAATGTGTGGCGAACAGGCATAACGCCTTATTTTCCAGAGCGACATGCTCAGCTGCAGACCAGGCCAGAGATAAGCCATCATAGGTTGATGTGCCACGTCCCATCTCGTCAATGATAACCAATGATTGCTCATCGGCATAATTCAGGATAGTTGCCGTTTCACTCATCTCAACCATAAAGGTAGAGCGGCCAGAGGATAGGTCATCACTGGCACCGATACGAGTAAAGATACGGTTTATGGGGCCAAAGCGTGCTTCCTCTGCAGGCACTGGACAGCCACAGTGTGCCAAAAGGGTGATCAATGCCACTTGACGCATGTAGGTTGATTTACCGCCCATATTGGGGCCTGTGATCAGATGCAGTCTCTGCTCTGGCGCAAGCTGAGTATCGTTGGGTACAAAGGCTTTATCCATCACTTGTTCGACCACCGGATGCCGGCCACCTTTGATCACAACCTCAGGAGCTTGACCAAACACAGCGCGACAGCTGGCGGTACTTTCGCCGTAAAGCGCAAAGCCATTCAGAATATCTAGATTGGTTAAGTGCTGAGCTAACTCATACAGATTCGCGAGTTCCGTTAACAGGCTGCGAATGAGTTCGTGATACAGCTGCTTTTCCCGAGTCAGGGCGGCTGATGAGGAGCTCAACAACTTATGCTCAAGTTCTTTAAGATCCGGAGTAATAAACCGCTCGACATTCTTCAGTGTTTGACGCCGGTCATAATGCGCAGGAGCCATGTCTGATTCACGCCGACTGATCTCGATATAATAGCCGTGCACCCGGTTGTAACCAATCTTTAGTGTGCTCAGCCCAGAGGTGTCACGCTCATGCTGTTCAATCTCAGCTAAAATCGCCTCCGAATCACCACTCACGGCACGTAAATTGTCTAATTCATCGTCATAGCCCGGCGCTATCACTTTGCCATCGCGGATCACCACCGGTGGATTCTCAACGATGGCCGATTGTAATGTACCCAGCACCGTTGTCAGGGGATTTAGCTGGTCTGATAGTTCTATCAGAGTGTCAAAGTTGGTTTGCTTGAGACAGTTCTTAATATCGGGGACAGCAGTGAGCGATTCGCGCAATCGCGAGAGATCACGGGGCCGGGCAGAGAGTAATGCAATACGGGCCGCAATCCGCTCGATATCAGCGATGTGTTTAAGTAACGTCGCCAGTTCATCGGCGAGTCCAGATTGCTGGATGAGACTAACGACTTCCGAGCGTTGATTAATCTGGTCATGATTGGTCAGCGGGTTCTCGAGCCAGTCGGATAACATACGAGTGCCCATGACGGTTGAGCAGTGATTGACCTGCGCTGCCAGACTGTGATTTGCATCACCACTGAGACTCTCATTAATTTCCAGATTCCGGCGGCTTGTAGCATCCAACTGCACCGCTGTTTTCTGATCGCTGATGACCACGTTATTAATATGTGGAATAGCGGTCTTCTGTGTGAATTCGAGATAACCCAGCAGTGCGCCACCGACGGCGTGGAACAGAGGGGTCGATTCAAGTTCGAAGGCATGCAAATCATTGGTCTGAAATTGCTTACAGAGCTTGTCATGTCCCGCTCTGGGATCAAACTCCCAGTCCGGTCTCGGAGTAAAGGTAACATGTGAATTGGGTACCCAATGATAAAAAGACTCTGAGCAGAGAACTTCCTGACACCGGATGCTCATTAGTTGGCTTAACAGTGCCTGCCAGCTGGTCAGTATTTCGGTTCTGAAATCACCGGAACTGAGGTTTACCCATGCAAGGCAAAACTGATCATTCAGATTCTTTTCTACGGCTGCCAGACGATGGGCTCTGGATTCGTTGAGCAAAGCCTCATCAGTCACAGTCCCTGGGGTAACGATGCGCGTGACTTGGCGCTCCACAGGCCCCTTACTGGTGGCCGGATCACCGATCTGCTCGCAGATCGCGACGGTAACGCCGAGTTTGACCAGTCGTGCCAAATAACTATCGACGGCATGATAGGGCACTCCCGCCATCGGAATATCTTCGCCATTGGATTTGCCCCGCTTCGTGAGCGTAATATCCAGCAACTGTGCGGCGTACTCGGCATCATCATAAAACAACTCATAAAAATCACCCATGCGATAGAACAATAGAATGTCCGGATACTCATCCTTAATGGCGAAGTACTGACGCATCATGGGGGTATGTGAGGTGTCGGGATTGATGGGAGTCATCCAGCTATGTTTATAACCTGTTGCTTATCGTTATGTACGGTTGATTATACAGATTATATTCAGTTAATTGATAGACTATATCGTGTTAGTTCTGAGCAGAGAATGTTATTATCTAATCAACTTCCAGCAGTACCTTCCTAACAGGGTTAGTTAGCAACAATAAGATAACTAAGAGAGATTCATATGATCGATTTTGAAAATGCTGTTGTATTTAAATTAAAGCCGATTGCAGAAGATAAAGTACGCGAAGATTTTCATAAATTTGTGATCGAGGGCGAGGAAATTTTTGCTGCCTTCAAAACGGTCAGGGACCAGTTGGTATTCACTACTAAACGTATCATCGCCGCCAATGTTCAGGGAATGAGGGGTTCTAAGGTTGATTACACGTCCATTCCGTACAACAAAGT
>CAZLIR010000192.1:0-4831 GCA_964559635.1 uncultured Enterobacterales bacterium | reverse complement strand
ATTCTACTCTTTGTCGGGCAACTTAACCAGATGACTGTAATAGAAATGTTTGGATATATAAGCTAACTACAACTCAAGTTCCTGCTTGAGAAACGGGATGGTTAATTTACGTTTATGAGTGAGACTCGCTTGGTCCAACTGTCTTAGCTGTGGAAATAACGTGGTGTTCTCTCGAGAACCATGTGTCAGCCAGAATTGTCCCACCTCTTTCGATAGCTCCATACCAAACTCTTGTGCACGTTTTTGCAGAGCTGCCAGTTTTTCATCATCGGATAATTCCTTGAGTTGAAATACCAGACCAGACATTAATCTAGAGGATAAATCTGGCAAAATATCATTTAACTCAGCGGGTGATTGTGTCGAGGTAAATAGTAGATTGGCACCGCGTTGAATGAAACGATTGAAACAGTGGAATAGCGCTTCCTGCCAATCACGATCAGCAATAATCACCTCAATACCATCGATGATTAAGCAGTCATAATTATCCAGACCATCAAGCATTATCGGTGCAATGCCACCCTCTTTGGCATCGATATAACCGGCAACCAAGCCATGTTCGTTGTAACTGTGAAAAGTCGCTTGCGCTAAATGGGTCTTACCGCAACCAGGAACACCGTGAAGAAATATTGCTTGTCCATACTGTGTTTGTAGCGATTTGAGGTGATCAATAGCCTGTTGATTTCGACCATTTAGGAAATTGGCGAAGTTGAGTATTTCATCGAACTGAATCGTTAATGGTATTTGCTCTTTCATGAACGCTTAATCAGGCAGGCGAGGCAGTATCATCGGATCCTGATGCTTGATCAGTGCTATCTTGCTCATCCGAATCGACGGTTTCCTCGTTGGTGACCTCAATGCTTTCGAGTTCCTGATTATCCTGCCCATACATCGATGACGACTTGTAACGGCCATGCAAGTGTCTGACAAGTACCATGATCATCGCTGCAACAGGCAATGCGACGAGAATACCGACAAAACCAAACAGTTGTCCTCCAGCCATGATTGCAAAAATCACAGCAACTGGATGTAATCCAATTTTGTCACCGACTAGCATGGGAGTGAGTAACATCGACTCAAGTGCCTGCCCAACCCCAAACACAATGGCGATATAAATGAGCGGTGTTAAATCACCAAATTGAACGAGGGCAGCACCTATCGCAGAGGCTATGCCAATGATAAAGCCAAGATAGGGAACAATACTGGCTAATCCAGCAATCATTCCCACCACAAGTGCGACATTCAAACCAACAATCCACAAACCAACAGAATAGATGATCCCCAGAGCCAACATAACGAGCAATTGCCCTCTTAGGAAAGCACCCAGCACCTCATCCATCTCGGCAGCAAGGCGGCTAATCACGGGGACTTTGGCGCGTGGAAGTAAATCTCGGATATTCCCTACCATAATGTCCCAGTCACGCATGAGATAGAATGCAACGACAGGGATCAACACCAGATTAGTCAGCCATAGCACCAAGGCCATGGTTGAACTACCGACACTCTTAAGAATGGAAGTCACGACACCGCTGGCCTCACCCATATGTGCCTGCAGGGTATTTTTTAGCGCCTGAGGCTCCAGGGCATCCACGGAGAGTCCCAAATGGGCCTGCATCCATGGTAGTGCGGAGGTATTGAACCAATTAATAAAATCTGGCACAGACTCATACACGATCACAATTTGCTTTTGAATCATAGGGATCAGGAGTAAAAGACAGATCACCAGCACCGTGGTGAACAGCAGGAAGATGATTGAGACTCCGATTGTTCGGTTGACGCCTTTGTTCTCCAGCCGGTCTACTAGCGGGTCGCCGAGGTACGCCAAAACTGCACCGGTCACGAATGGGCTGAGAACTGGAGCCAGTAGATATAACACCCAACCAGATACCAGCAGAAGTGCCAGAGCCATCCATTTACGTGATTCATCTAACATACTCTGTTGTGACGTGGTCATTGTTTATTCCTGTTAATTATCATTATTTTTAGTTGTCTCATCACGGACATTATTAACCGCCTTGATTCCCCATATAATACTGTATTGCAGACCACTTCCAATAGTGGTGAATGTCACTAGATATATTAGCCAGTGCGTAAAGGTGTCAAAGTTAATGTCATATGCCAGGTCAACCATCACCACTAGAACCAATAGAATTTGCAAGAAAGTATTGGTTTTACTCAAGTAGGTTGGCAGCATCTTACTAACACCAAACAAATGATGATAAAACAGACCTCCACTCACAATGACTAGGTCGCGGATTAAAATAAGCGAAAATAACCACCATGGCAGATGCAGCTGCCAACACAACATGAAATAGCTACTCACCATTAAAAGCTTATCAGCAATCGGATCGGCAACAGAGCCAAACACGCTAGTCCAGTTATAGCGTTTGGCCAGGAAACCATCCAAGCCGTCACTAAATCCGGCTATAAAGAACACTAATAACGCTGTAGCATAGAGTTCATTCCATAGCAGTACCACAAGCGGAAAGACCAGAAGCAAGCGCATTATCGTTAGCATGTTTGGAATGTCTCGTAGTTGGATCATGTTAGCCGTTCCAAACAAAATAGATGGATGGTTGAGAAGTGTCGAAAGCATTCACGCTGATCTGCATCTCAGAAACGGTTGTTTCCTCGAGTCGTTTTTCGAGTTGGATTGATTGCAATAGGCTCGCTAATTCACCAATGAGTGCTAATTTAAAGCGCACCTCTGTGGCAGTCACACGTGACGGATAGAGCCCAGAGATAGCTGGTTGGGCTTTGAGATACGCCTCTACTGCAGCAATATCTGACAGCGAATTGATACCTGTTACAGAAACTTCAATCAGTGAACTCGTCGAAGTATCCTGAACCACCGCAAAACGGCTCGCAATCCGCTCAATGGATTGCTCAAGACCAGCCGATAGCGCTCCTGAGAGGGTTTCCGCGCTACCTTGCCAAACCTCACTTGTTGACTGATCCAATAACAACCAATCCATCAACCAGCCATCGGCAACTAACTCTACCCGACCGGCCAGAATAGCATCAGGATTATAACGCTCAGATGCCAGACGTAACTGGGTAACAAACTGACCCCAAACATCTGCGCTATCAATTGTTAAGCTATCTTCCAGGTCCAACAGAGGGAGGATCAGTGGCAGACCACGTTCATCTGCTATCGTGCCCATGACATCCAAAAGGCTCTCATCTGTACCGACCTTGTCGAGAAATAACTGCTCAAGAGGATCCAGTGTCTCCTCTTGAGTATCATTATTCGATGACGGCTGAGTTTGATCGGCAAAAGACGGCATGTCCAAAAATGGATCGTTGCTAGTTCCTCTAATTAATGTCATCAACTGTGACTCATAATCAGGCCCCAGCAATAGACGAAATCGTTTGTCACCGACAGCTATCCAGGTGAGTAGTTCCGGACGATTATTATTCCAGGCCGGAAGATTCAGTTGACTGAGTAGTTTTGCTATACCTACCTCATCAAAGATCATAATGAGATTGAGTATCTCATCCTCAGATGGTTGTAGTTGCAACTCGTCAACAGTCTCATATTGATATCTTTGGAGATATTGATTCGCTCTTAAGCGGTTTTGTCGAATTGTTGAGGACAGCGATTGTGGCGTTAAACCCGTATATCTGACCAAAACCAGTTTGAATGCTTCAGATATGGCTTTATTTCTTGTGCTTTGTGATTGGTCTTCTACTTCTGCGACTATAACATTAAGATCAGTCATGACTTTGGCATGCAGAATACCTGATGACAGAATCATTACTGTCAGAGTCAAACAATAAATGAACTTAACTAGTTGTAGCACGATAAGTTGATTTCCAAATTTCACAAACCGGTTTAGTGTAAGGGGTATCTTCAGTCGCAACAAGTCGATTTAGGTGTTGGTCGCTAGTTTTAGCAATTATCTCACTAGTGAAGGAGTTCAAGCAGCCAAGTTATGAGAACTGTACTGCGGTGATCATTTTAGGTGTATTGAGTACCAAGTCCCATGACTTAGACTCTCCGATAATATTTTCAGCTCGTTTTCTTCCCGATTCTAATTCTGGGGGGCGATGTTTCAAATTATGCGCATCTGAGGCTAAGATGGTTGCCAATCCGTTTTCGAGAATATAATTGGATGTTCGATAGCACTTTTCTCCAAATTCGCCAGCGACAGCTCCGGCCGTAAGCTGTAACAATGCGCCCGAGTTGATGAGAGGCTTAATTTTTAGTGGATTCGCCATTATTTCTTTATTTCGCTCAGGGTGAGCGATCAACGGACGGATATTTTTTTGAATCAGCCAGTGGATCATATTATCGATACCTGATGGAATATGGTTATGTGGCATTTCTAGAAGGAGTATTTTGTATCCTTCGTAATTACCCAAAAATGGGATTTTATCCTCTGATAACCATGTCATGATATCAGGGCAAACTCTAACTTCAGCTGCATAACCTAATGCAAGGTTTAAGTTGTTTGACTTTAATTTTGACTTAAATTCATTGAAAGCGTTCTTAATGCCTTCATTGAAATTTTCATATCGACCCAAATGAAGATGAGGAGTTAATACAGAATGAGTTATACCTGCATTAATTGCATGCTGTGCCATAGCCAAGGAGTCTGACATTGACATCGGACCATCGTCAATATCAGGCAGAAAATGACAATGAAGATCGTACATCAGGGTTTAGGTATATCCTCTCGTTGTTGCGAATCCTCAACTTGTTGAGAAGTCTCGTTGTAACCATACTGGTCATAGTACCCCTCATAATCACCATATTTAGCTGATTGATCTAAATCGACTTGGTTTAGTACAACACCGGCAACATTAGCTCCAATCTGAAGTAGTCTACCTA
>CAZLIR010000191.1:0-4865 GCA_964559635.1 uncultured Enterobacterales bacterium | reverse complement strand
CAATAAGCCTGTCAACAGACCCGGTGCGATAATGGCAACAACCAGCATGATCACAATCGATAATGCTTCGCGGAATATGTCGATTACAATATCCGGCGTCATAGCTACATCCCGAAACTTCCGGCTAGGGTGCCAATTGTGAGTGCCCAGCCATCAACGAGCACGAACAGCATTATTTTAAATGGCAGCGAGATGACCAGTGGTGACAACATCATCATACCCATGGCCATCAATAGCGAGGCAATGACCATATCGATAACCAGGAACGGAATGAATAATAAAAATCCAATCTGAAAGGCTGTTTTTAACTCACTGGTAACAAAAGACGGCACCAAGACCCAGAATGACACCTCCTCCAAGTTAGCAACCGGCTCTTTTGATAATCGAATAAATAGCTCTAAATCAGTTCTTCGGGTTTGTCCCAACATAAACTCACGCAGCGGCTGTTCGGCGGCTTTAATCGCCGGAACCAGACCCATATCCTCTTCTAGATAGGGCTGTATTGCCGCAGTATTTATCCGTTCAAATACCGGTGCCATGGTGAAAATGGTTAAAAACAGGGCCAGGCCAATCAATACCTGATTAGAAGGTGTTTGTTGCAAACCAATCGCTCTGCGCAGGATTCCCAGGACAATCGTGATGCGCGTAAATGAGGTCATCATGATGACGAAGGCTGGCAAAATTGTCAGCACCGACATCAAGAATAGGATTTGCAGAGTGACGGAATATTCTTGCGATCCGTCGTCGTTTGTCGTCAGTGTTAGCGCGGGGATACCTGACTCAGCGGCCGAATAATCCCCCATTGTAACCAATGTGATGAGCAAAATTAGCAGTTTCATACGTCAACCCTTCGTCTCTTTCGATTGCATCCCCAAGGCTTGCCGAAATGTTTCAGCAAAGGGGCTCGAAGGCGGGTCTTCAGCCGGAGAGACTGCCTCGATAGGGTCGTCGAACACATGAATTTTATTAATATTGCCGGGGGCCAAACCAATGAGTATTTGCTTTCCGCCCACTTCAACCAAGCAGATTTTTTCGCGATGAGTGAGAGATTGCGTTGCGAGAGTTTTTATTTGATAGCCAGAACTAAAGGTATTAATTAATTTGGTTTTTCTGCTCAACCAGGCGAGAAAGAAAATAATCCCAACCGTGATCAATAATCCGACAAGTACCTGAACAAACGCCGTCGCATCAACTGGACCTGTTCCGATCGCAGCTGTCTCTTCCGCCATGCTATTAGATGCACTTAATAGCACTGGAATTGATATGAGAAGGCGTGTATTCATACTACTTTAGTTTCTTAATTCGTTCTGATGGACTCATGACATCCGTTAATCGGATACCATATTTTTCGTTGACCACCACAACTTCACCATGTGCGATGAGGGTATTGTTCACCTTGACATCCAGTGGCTCACCGGCGAGTCGATCGAGCTCAATCACTGAGCCTTGGTTTAGTTGTAGTAAATTTCTAATCGCAATCACGGTGGTACCTACCTCAAGAGATAAGGTGACTGGAATATCTAAAATAACATCGATATTCTCTCGGTCACGCTCACCAACGGAATCGTCGACTAGCTCATTCATGGGTGCCTGCGAGGCAGCAGCTTGCTCCGCCATCGCGTCACCCCAATCTGCATCATCAGCAGACTGAGTATCATCTTTATCGTTTTCATCAACCATTATTGTTCTCTCCTACTCCGGCCAGGATATGGGTTCTATCAATGATATCGGTAATCTTTAATGCAGCATGCCCTTGAGACACACCATATTCCGCTCTGAATGACGGTAGTCCACCGGCATTCACAGTAATGTTTTTAGGTAATTCGATCGGAATGATGTCGCCCTCTTGCATCTCCAGAATGTCATTTAGGGTGACACTTTTCTCAACCAATGTAGCATCCAGGTCGACATCAACAGCCATGATTTCGTCACGCAAAGACTGCAACCAGCGGAAATCAACATCGTCACGGTCTGTTTGCACACCGGCATCGAGCTTTTCTCTGATAGGTTCAAGCATCGAATAAGGCATACAGACATGGAAATTACCACCGCCGCCTTCGAGCTCAATGGTGAAGCTTGAAATAACAACCACTTCTGATGGGCTAACAATCGTCGCCATCGCCGGGTTCACTTCCGAATCCAAGTACTCAAAGTTAACTTTATAAACAGGTGCCCAGGCCTCAGCTAAATCAAGAAAGATCTGGTTAAGCAGTAAATGAACAATGCGACGCTCAGTAGGGGTAAACTCGCGACCCTCAATTTTTGCGTGATAACGGCCATCTCCACCGAAGAAATTGTCTACCAGCGTAAATACCAGTTTCGCTTCGAAGGTAAACAGAGAGGTACCGCGCAGTGGCTTGATGCGCACCATGTTCAGACTGGTGGGAACAAACAAGCTGTGAACATATTCACTAAACTTGATCATTTGCACACCATTGACTGATATTTCAGCCGATTTGCGCATCATATTGAATAGACTGATGCGCATGTGTCGAGCAAAGCGCTCATTAACCATTTCCAGGGTCGGCATACGTCCGCGAACGATGCGGTCCTGAGCACTGAAATCATATGAACGGGCATCCCCTGAAGCGGAATTATCATCCTCCAGGTCGATATCACCATCATCTACGCCGTGTAACAGCGCATCAATTTCGTCTTGGCTTAATAAATCACTCACTCTTTACTTCCTTAACCTACTGCACCACAAAGTCGGTAAACAGCAGTCGATCAATCGGTTCAAAGCCAACCTGCTCAAGCAATACCTGCTGGGCAACTGTTAGTGCCTCTTCTTTGAGCTTGTTTCGCCCTTCACGCGTTCTCACTTCTTCAGCATCTGTAGTACTGAAGAGATCCAATAAACTATTTCTAACTAAAGGCATATGTAATTTCAGTGCGTCCTGAGCTTCTGGACTACGAACCAAGAAACTTATCTTGATTTGCATCATTCGATTGCGCTTACCGGCTGTAATATTCACCAGCAATGGATCCGGCATACTGACATACACTGCATCACCCTGTGGTGGTGCTGCGACTCGATTCGCATCGGCTCCCTCACCGGCCTCTCCTGCAGCACCCTCTTCGCCTTCAGCGACTTCAGTGACCACAGTATCAGCGGCTTCTTCATCATCTCCCAACAGCAGATACGCAGCAATGCCACCACCAATGAGCAACACTGTCACGACTGCAGCGATGATGATGATCAGCTTCTTCTTGCCACCTGAGCCTTCAGTTGCTTCGTCATCACCGTCTTTGGGTTCTTCTAATGAAAGATCTTCTTCTGCCATAATTCTTCTCGCTATCTATGAATGTGAAAAAGCAATTATCGAGCCAACTCTCACAGGCTCAATAATCAATATATAAAACAATCACTTAGAATATAGCAGGAATCTGCGACAATGTAACTGACATGATATTGACACCTTTTAGCTGATCGAGCTGCAACAGGTGTCAATAATTTGTTATTTATGCTGTAATGGGATGATCAGGCGAAGATATCAATAATACCAATGCTGTCATGATAGGTGCTGATCGGATTTGATTCTGGATCAGAATCGATCTCAGATTTCGACAGAAAATCAATATCAGACTGGTCAAGTTCGTTATCCTCTTGATGCTCTCGCCCGCGAGCAAACTGGTTAACACCAACATCAACTGAGTCAAAACCATGCTCCTCGAGCATCTCACGCAGACGTTGTGAGCCCGAATCAACCAAATCACGTGCAATTGGGTTATTCACGGTGAACTGAATTGAGGTCTCTCCTCCCTGAGTGTGGATGCGAACCGCCATTGGTCCCAGTTCAGGTGGATCGAGTCGAATACGCGCATGGCTTGTCCCCTTGAGGGTTAGCATACTGATGCGCTCTGCAAATCGTTGATTCCATTGATTTTTCGGGACATTAACCGTTAGCGCGGTGTCGCGCAGTAAGACAGAATTGCTTTGATTTGTCGATGAACTCATCTCTGAGGCCATCACACTACTTGGACTCATGGGATTACTCACTTGAGTCTGTGTCATACTCAGACTGACTGGCTGTGCAACTGCGTGGTTATTGAATATTGGTTTGGTTGCAGGTTGAAAGGCATCAGCTACACGAAGCAGCTTGTCTAGTTTAACCTCACCCTCTTTCGCTAGTGGCAATTCTGTTTTGCTCACAGCGTCCTGTCCCTTAGCATCCTGTCCTTTAATAAGAGGCTTGGCATCCAAATTAGCCTCACCCTTAGCCGTTAACCGATCTTTGGGTACGGTTTTATCGATGATTTTCGGACCCTTAGCCTCAACTCCGGTAATGAGTTGCTCGCGGATAACTGATTCAGTGGCAATTTTACCGCTGTTTCCAGCTTCCGCGTTAAGTTGAACTCTCTCTAACAATCCCTCTGGTATGGCTCTTGATTGCGATGGAATTCTCGCAGCCAGATTATCCGTTCTTGCGCCATTATCTGTTGCGCCGCTGAGCTCTTTCAGGATTTGCTGTCCCGTAATTGCAGGGTTGTTGCCCTTCAATTCCAGGTTGTCGACACTTACTTGAGTGTTCGCAGGAGTGCTCGACTGGGCGTGCTTCATGGATGTAACCAGCTGCTCCTGCCTGTTGCCAGCAGCCGGACTGCTTGATTCAGAGCTCGATTTAGGCGAATTTGTACTAGTATCAAGTTCAGACTTAAGCTGTGTTTTGTCCACTCCAGATACCGTACTAACTACCTGCTCAGCAGCTGAATTAGTTGTTTGGCCATCATTTGACTTGTTATTCTTGGGTATTTCGCCGGTCTTATCAATTAGTGACTGCGATATATTTTTACCATCAGCCATTAGATTTGCAACGCTATCTGCTCGAGAGGATTGGTTTGGTATATTGTCGGTCACATTTTCC
>CAZLIR010000190.1:0-4888 GCA_964559635.1 uncultured Enterobacterales bacterium | reverse complement strand
TAATTATCGCGGTAATGTCGCTGATACCCGGCGCAACTCTGACTCTGCCGGGTATGGCGGGAATTGTATTAACGGTCGGTATGGCGGTCGATGCGAATGTCTTGATCTTTGAACGGATCAGGGAAGAGATCCGCAGTGGTACCTCGATTCAGCAGGCCATACACAATGGTTATGACAAAGCATTGTCTACCATTGCCGATGCCAACATAACCACTCTGGTTGCCGCAGTCATCTTATTCTCTGTCGGTACTGGCCCCATTAAGGGATTCGCAGTCACGCTGTCAATCGGTATTCTGACCTCCATGTTCACGGCGATTGTTGGTTCGCGAGCATTGGTTAATTTAATCTACGGCGGTAAACGCCTCAAGAAAATCGCAATTTAGGAGTACATTGAAATGTTGAATATTTTAAATGGGCCTCTGAATTTAGATTTTCTGAAACTCAGAAAAATTATGCTCGTGTTATCCACGGTATTAATGCTGGTATCTGTGTATTCATTATCAACCAGGTTTCTTAATCTCGGTCTGGACTTTACCGGTGGAACACTGGTTGAGGTAGGTTATTCACAAGATGCCGATCTGGAGGCTATTCGCGGGCAATTAACCGATGCCGGCTTTGATGGCGCTGTGGTTCAGTACTTTGGTTCAAGTCGTGAAGTGATTGTTCGTATTGCGCCGATTGCCGGGGTTAAAAACGAAGTGATTGGCAATAATGTTGTCGATACACTGCGTGCCGCTGACGAGTCTGTGGTTAAAAGACGTAATGAGTATGTTGGTCCAAGCGTGGGACAAGAGTTAACAGAGCAGGGCGGTCTGGCGATGCTAGTGGCACTGATCTGTATCATGATTTATGTTGCCATTCGATTTGAGTGGAAGTTCTCGATTGGCTCGGTGGCAGCCCTTGCCCACGATGTCACAATTACATTGGGGATATTCTCACTGCTTGGACTGGAGTTTGATCTGACGGTTCTGGCAGCGGTTCTGGCGGTCATTGGTTACTCATTGAACGATACCATCGTAATCTTTGACCGAATCCGTGAGAACTTTTTGAAGATGCGTAAAGGCACGCCTTATGATGTGATTAATCGCTCTATCAATCAGACGATTTCACGTACGTTGATCACCTCATTAACGACCATCATTGTACTGGTGACGTTATTCCTCAAGGGGGGAGAACTAATCCATGGTTTCGCTACGGCGTTATTGATCGGTGTATTGATTGGTACCTACTCGTCACTCTACATCGCCAGTCCAATAGCACTGATCTTAGGTGTATCAAAAGAAGATTTGATGCCACCAGAGATCGAGAAAGAGGGTGCTGATCAGGAACCTCTGGTTTAATTGCGCTAACGAAACTTATCTAAATGATTGATTAACTGCTCAGTCTAGATTTCTGAGCAGTTGATTTATACCCACTTTCGAGCGTGTTTTCTCATCCACACGCTTGACGATCACCGCGCAGTAAAGTGAATAGCTGCCATCTTTTGAAGGTAGATTACCTGAAACCACTACAGCACCAACTGGAACACGTCCGTAGCTGATTTCACCGGTTTCACGATCATAAATACGGGTGCTTTGGCCAATGTATACTCCCATGGATATCACGGCACCTTCTTCGACGATGACACCCTCGACTATCTCAGAGCGGGCACCAATAAAGCAGTTGTCCTCGATAATGGTTGGCGAGGCCTGTAATGGCTCAAGTACACCACCAATCCCAACACCGCCTGAGAGGTGAACATTCTTTCCTATTTGGGCGCATGAGCCCACAGTCGCCCAGGTATCCACCATCGTGCCGCTGTCAACATAAGCACCAATATTGACGTAACTCGGCATGAGCACCACACCATTGGCGATGTAACAGCCTTGTCGGACGGCAGCAGGCGGTACAACACGTGCGCCATCACGCTGAAAATCCTCTAGCGTATAGTCTGCATATTTCATTGGTACCTTGTCATAGTACTTTTGCTCAGCACCCTCAACCACGCTGTTATCACGGCTGACAAATGACAGCAGCACGGCTTTCTTGATCCACTCATTAACAACCCAGTTACCGGCAATTTTTTCAGCGACGCGAATATGTCCTTGATCTAGTGCTTGGATGGTCGTGTTGATAGCATCGGCTACGTCTTGGGGGATATTATTGGCGTTAAATTGGGCGCGATCTTCAAACGCAGCCTCAATAATGGCTTGCTCTGTAACGAAAGACATCGGTTTCTCTCTTATTTCAAATGCGGTTTAATCGTACGAATCATTTCTTGGAATAACTTTGGCGGTGCGGCAATGACATTGCCGGTCTCCAGATAAGCCTGCTTTCCAGTGACATCATCAACAATACCACCGGCTTCTTCGACAATCAAAGCACCTGCTGCGATATCCCAGGCACTCAGTCCAAATTCATAAAAGCCGTCATAGCGTCCGGCTGCAACATAGGCCAGATCAAGCGATGCGGCACCGGGACGACGGATATCGCGACACTGTTTCATGAAATCGGTAAAGATAGCCATGTACGTATCTAGGTCATCATCAGCCCGATAGGGAAATCCGGTTCCAAGTAGGCTTGAACTCAAGTGTTTGGTTTGATTAACGCGAATGCGATTGCCATTAAGGCTGGCACCAGAACCTCGACTGGCGGTAAATAACTCGTTTTTGACTGGATCAAACACTAATCCGTGTTGCACACGGTTGTTTTCTTTAATGGCGATTGATACGGCAAATTGCGGAATGCCGTACAGAAAGTTTTTAGTCCCATCGAGTGGGTCAATAATCCAAACAGTATCAGAGCCCTCATGAGCACCAGATTCCTCTGCCAGAATGGCATGATCGGGGTAGGCCTCATGAATCGTCTCAATGATGATCATTTCTGCACGTTTGTCGATATTTGACACAAAGTCATTATGGCCTTTCTCAGACACTTTTACCGAGTCCATGTTATCCATGGCACGATAGATCATTTGGCCGGCTTTGCGAGCCGCTTTGGTCGCAATGTTGATCAGCGGATGCATCATTAGTTCCTGTTGGTTATTGTACAAAGAGCGATGCCGTAAAGGCTGCGCTATTCTAACAGAAAAAAATCCACCAACCTAACAGAAACTGATAGTATTCAGTTGGCAAAACACAGGAGCACTTTACGTGAATTTATCGGATATCCAGATTGTTCTCAGTCACACCACACACCCCGGCAATATCGGTGCTACCGCGCGGGCAATGAAAACCATGGGACTGGCGAATTTAGTCTTGGTTAATCCATCCAATTATCCCTCGGCGGAGGCCACTGTCAGAGCCTCAAGAGCTGATGATGTGTTACAAAAGGCCCAAGTGTATGACAGCCTCGAGACGGCAATTGCCAACAGTCACATCATCATAGGGACCAGTGCGCGCCAAAGACGTCATGATGCGCCATTACTGACGCCCAGAGAATTGTCGAATTTAGTCGCCGAGCATGCCGAGCAGAAGGTGAGTATTTTATTTGGCACTGAAAACTCCGGCTTAACCAATCAGGAACTAAGTTTTTGTCATTATCAGGTCTATATCCCGGCAAATCCGGAATATAGCTCATTAAATTTGGCTTCGGCGGTGCAATTAATCGCATATGACCTGCGGATGAAGCATCTGGAGCTCAGTGATAGTGCAGTGCTACCTAACGCAGACCACTTGCCTGTTGAGGCTGGACTGATGCATGGTTTTTATGAGCAGATGACCGAGGTGATGATCAAAACAGGTTATCTAAATCCAGATAACCCTAAACAGTTATCCTTGCGCTTAAAACGCATGTATAACCGCATGAATCCAGAGCAGTCTGAGTATCAAATTTTGCGTGGATTTTTATCCTCTATAGAAAAATCCCTGCCACCGCAATAACCTTTGAAAGTCCTATAAACAGTCGCTTTAAGCGAATAGTACATTTCGTTTTATAAGGGCATGAAATATCTTGACTAAAATACTAGGGTATTGGTAAAATACAATTGTTGAGTATTTTGCTTGGTTATTGCTTGAAAAGCCGCTAATCAGCACTATTTAAGCTACAGAAATAGATGGTTGTACACTATGAAACTGACAACAAAAGGTCGCTATGCAGTTACTGCCATGCTCGATTTGGCACTGCACTCTGTACGTAACCCAATCACGTTAAGTGACATCTCGGATCGGCAAAGTTTATCGTTGTCGTATCTTGAGCAATTATTTGCGCGCTTGAAACGTAACAACCTGGTTGCCAGCACCCGTGGCCCTGGCGGTGGATATCAACTGGCTAAAGCACCGGAGGACATTAATGTCGCAGAGGTGATTTTGGCTGTTGATGAACCGATTGATGCCACAGGCTGCCAGGGTACTGAGGATTGTCAGAAGGGCAGTATCTGCCTGGCACACAACCTATGGCTGGGATTAAGTGAATCAATCTATGATTACCTCAATAAAATTAGTCTTGCTGAAGTGATTTCACAGCAAGAAATACGTCGTCTTGCCTACATGCAGGATGCCCCGAAATTTGCAGACAGCACCACAGAACAACGACAACAGGGTGCCGGTGACATACCCGCCGAGGTCAGAGTTTAATTCGGCAATTAATTACTGAAAACAGTTAGAGAGAATACAATGAACGCACCAATTTATTTAGATTTCGCAGCGACAACTCCGGTTGATCCGCGGGTAGCCGAGAAAATGGTTAATTGTCTGACTCAGGAAGGCAATTTTGGTAATCCGGCATCGCGCTCACACCAATTTGGTTGGGTTGCTGAAGAAGCTATTGACGTCGCCCGTGAGCAGGTGGCTAGTCTGGTCGGCGCAGATCCGAGAGAAATCGTATTTACTTCAGGCGCAACTGAATCAAACAATCTCGCTATCAAAGGTGCTGCCCATTTCTACAAGCGCAAGGGTAATCACATCATAAC
>CAZLIR010000189.1:0-4922 GCA_964559635.1 uncultured Enterobacterales bacterium | reverse complement strand
TGCCGACTAACTCCGATACTTTAAAGTTAGGTAAGACGGTCTGGATTGCTGCTTCCCGCTCACTCAGCATCTCGACTACTGAGTCGTTGATGTAAATGATGTTGAGGTCAGCATCAGCCATCATGACATTAGCCTGACACACCTTTAAAGCACTGGAAATTCGAGCAGATGCGGCAGATTCTGTCGAGGACGCATTCGAATTATAGGACAGTTGCTGCTGCATGGTACTCACACCCTGCAATAACTTCCCGATTTCATCCTGTCTGTTCTCATCGATATCATTATCATAATTACCTGTGGCAACCTCACCCATGAAGCCTGTGAGTTGCTTCAGGGGATCAGCAACACTGACCTTTAACCAGATATTGATGATGACAAATGCTGCTACGAATTTAGCAACTGTAGTGCCAATAGCAGACATCTGACTGAGATACATATCGACGAGTACGAAGATAGCAACAATCGGAATAAAGACTAACGCCAACTTAACTGTGAGCGAAGTATTGTTCATTAATTTGTCCATAGTGATAGAACCCTCTAACCAATGCAAACCGTGTTTTTCCTTAGTAATGAATAACGCGTATTCATATTCTTTATAACCAAGCTTAGTCAAGATCAGACTATGGACAATAGAAAAGAGGGAAATTATGTAAATTTTTTTTAATTTATTTTTTAACTAAAAATTTCTCGAAACTAGCTGATTTGCATGAGATTTCTTTAAGCTCAGAATCAGGTGTCTCAGAAAATACGAGTTTATGTGCATGAAGATAGAGTCTGTCAAAGCTGTCAGCTTGTTTGGGGTCGTTAGAATATTTGCTATCGCCACAGATAGCATGTCCCTGAGAGGCACAATGGACTCTGATCTGGTGCATTCTGCCGCTATGGGGACTGGCTTGGAGAAGTGTGAAGTTCGAATCGCCCTCTAGTCGTCTAAAAACAGTCTTTGAGGGTTTACCGGCATCATCGACCACTGCCCTTCTGTCACCATTTTTGAACTTCACCACACTCAGCGGTTTAGTAACCGTTAGATTACTTTCCTGCCAGTCGCCGTGAACCCAGCACAGATAGGTCTTGCGGATGCGACGCTCTCTGAGTTGTTCATGCAGATAGCGCAGGGTACTGCGGCGCTTGGCGACCATCAAACAACCGGAGGTTAATTTATCCAGTCGATGGACAAGCTCCAAAAATGATGCGTCGGGTCTGAGCGCTCTGAGACTCTCAATTACACCAAATGAATCACCAGAGCCACCATGAACAGCAACACCGGATGGCTTATTCAAGATAATGAGCCTGTCTGATTCATAAATAATCCGTTGTTCGAGAGAACGAACGCGATCGAGTGATGGCGAGAGCTTGTTGACACTTTCTTTCATTTGCACCGGAGGAAGTCGAATTTGGTCACCCGGTTGAATTTTATAGACTGGCTTAATGCGGCCTTTGTTCACTCGAACCTCCCCTTTACGTAACATTTTATAGATCCGAGTTTTGGGGATGTGTTTTAACTGATTGAACAGGAAGTTATCGATTCGCTGACCAGCCTGCTCTGCAGTGACTGTGACAATTCGACTTGGCTGATAGGAAAGTTCGTTATCATTCATTTAAATTTCAGCCACTTACTCGCAGTTGATGATTGCCCGATGCATTAATTATTGATATCATTGCCGCGCTGCAAATTTATGTATGCAGATAAAACAAATGTGTAGACGTCACGACCAGATTTCATCTCTAAAGATACTGGTCAGATTATAAAACGTCGCGAATAAATTACACAGATTTAATTTAGCATTGTGCTAAAAGATGAATACCATGATTCCAGTGCGATATCACTGGAATCGATAAAAAGACAGCCGACTGACGGCTAGACAAGTAATAGAATTTTTCAGTTCACCGTAGTGAACTGACGTTATTAAGCAGTACTGAGCTCCAAAATGGGCACAAACTGAAAACTATAAATAACATTAGAAACTAAGCTTAAGTAATTGAAATATAGATATTTAATATTACTATAATACATCCTTAGTATCGGCTTTCTTGCCGACTCTCTTCTATTACATCTAAAACCGTTATTGCTGTCCTTGTAATAAGGAATAACAATATGAGACGTATGCTGATCAACGCAACCCAAGCTGAGGAGTTGCGCGTCGGGATGGTGGATGGCCAAAAGTTGTATGACCTGGACATCGAAGTACCCGGACGAGAGCAGAAAAAAGCAAATATCTACAAAGGGAAAATCACCCGAGTCGAGCCCTCACTGGAGGCTGCATTTGTCGACTACGGTGCCGAACGACACGGATTCCTGCCAGTCAAAGAAATCGCCAAAAACTACTTTCCTAAAGGCTACAACTTCAAAGGCCGTCCTAACATCAAAGATGTTATCTCGGAAGGTCAGGAAATTATCGTACAAATTGAAAAAGAAGAGCGTGGTAACAAAGGTGCTGCCCTCACAACCTTTATCAGTCTTGCCGGAAGTTATTTGGTACTGATGCCAAATAATCCTCGCGCAGGCGGAATTTCACGACGCATTGAAGGCGATGATCGCAACGAACTGCGCGACATCATGAAGAGTGTGAAAGCACCCCGAGGTATGGGACTGATTGTACGTACGGCTGGGGTTGGCAAAGCACAGGAAGAGATCGAATGGGATCTGTCTGTGTTAGAGCAACTCTGGAAAGCGATAGAAAACGCTGCCTCTGAGCGCCCTGCGCCATTTCTGATACATCAGGAGAGTGATGTCATTATTCGTGCTATTCGCGACTATCTACGTCCTGATGTGGGTGAGATACTCATCGATAATGAACGTGGCTATGAGAATGTAAAGCGCCACTTGGAATTAGTGCGGCCGGACTTCGTGAAACGATTGAAGCTCTATAAGAACGAAATTCCTCTCTTTAACCGCTATCAAATCGAATCACAAATAGAAAGCGCCTTCATGCGTGAGGTAAAGCTCCCTTCGGGCGGCAGTATTGTTATCGATCCCACGGAAGCGCTGATATCAATTGATATCAACTCAGCACGAGCAACTAAAGGTGGTGATATCGAAGAAACAGCCACCAATACGAATATGGAAGCGGCTCAAGAGATTGCGCGCCAACTGCGATTACGTGATATTGGCGGGCTGATTGTTATCGACTTCATTGATATGCACAAATCATCTAATCAAAGAAAGGTCGAAACGGTCTTAAGAGAGGCGGTCAAACGTGATCGTGCACGAATACAGATTGGTCGTATCTCACGCTTCGGACTGATGGAAATGTCTCGCCAGCGTTTACGCCCTTCTCTCGGTGAATACTCAAGTCTGGTATGCCCTCGTTGTAATGGTGTGGGTGTCATCCGCAATATCGAATCACTGGCATTGTCTATTCTGCGTTTGATTGAAGAAGAATCCATGAAGGATAGCACGGGTCAAATTGAGTGCATTCTTCCTGTCGAGGTAGCGACATTCCTACTCAATGAGAAACGTCGTGTGATTCAGGATATCGAGCGTCGACAAAGCACGCGCGTAGTGGTTATTCCTAATCCTTACCTGGAAACACCACACTTCGAAGTGAAACGACTGCGTACCGGTGAAGAAAACGATGTCGTCAGCTACAATCTGGTGACACAGCCAGAGCCTGAGCAGACAGATACGTCAGATGGTCAGGTGGTTAGAAATTCTACCGATGTTCCTGCGGTCTCTTTAGCGGACACAGCAACCCAAGCTGCTCCGGTAGCAAGTCCGAAAACCAAGGAGCAACCACGCAAGAAGCAGGTTAAAAAGTCGCGTCCCGGTCTGATTCGCAGATTGTTGAAGACATTGTTTGGTATCGGTCAATCCAAGCCAAAGTCACGTCGTCAAAACAACCGAAAACGCCCTGCTAAAGGCAACAATCGTCAACGTCCTAATAACCGAAGACAACGCAACAATCGTCAGAATAAGCAGACGAATGAGCAAAACAAGCAACAAAACCAATCGCGTGATACCAAGCCTAAGGGCCAAAATCAACGCAAACAGGGCCAGGGTAAGCAACAGCGTAATGACGCTCAGCAACAACGCAATGATAATCAGCAGAGCCGTCAACAAGCTAAATCGAAGCGTCCTGAACGCAAACCACGTAATCAACGACGTGCTGCGCAAGAAAAGCCGGTTGAAACTTTAGCTGTTGAGCAGGATCAGACAGTTGCCGAGAAGAAATCTACGCCTCCGAAGTCCAGAAAGCGACCACAGAAACAGGCGCCTAAAGCAAAGCTGCCAGTTGTGAGCGAAGAAGTTACTGCTACAGCTACAGCCGAAACGCAAGACAACAAACCAAACGTCATTGAAGAGACTAAACCCGCTGTCGACGCTTCTAGCTCAACTGAAGTATCTAGTATTGAGCAGACTCAAGCGCCAGCTCGTGATGAGCAGTCTGCGACTGCTGATGCAGACAGTGTGATGACTGAGCAATCTGATGCTGGTCAAACACCTGATGCTGTGTCTGAGCAACCTGAAGAGCGAGTGTTATCTGCCAGTGCTCCGGCCGCAGTACCTAACTATGACATCGACAGCGCTGATAGCGATGTTAATGTCGAAATGCCGGATTATCGCAAGTTTAATACCTCTTCAGAGCAGAATGACTCTAGTGCTATCGAAATGATACAGGCTGAGGCAACTAGCCCAGCTCCGGTTGAAATGGAATTAACATCTGAACCAACTCAGGATAATGAACCTGAGCAGACTGCAGAGGTCGTCGCAGAGGTTACTGCCCCTACACCGAGAGCCAACCCACAGGTATTCTCAGCAGAAGCTACAGCACCGGTCATACCTGAAGAGCCAGTTGCTGAGGAGCCAGTTGCTGAGGAGCCAGTTGCTGAGGAGCATGTTGCTGAGGAGCCAGTTGCTGAGGAGCCAGTTGCTGAGGAGCCAGTTGCTGAGGAGCCAGTTGCTGAGGAGCCAGTTGCTGAGG
>CAZLIR010000188.1:0-4936 GCA_964559635.1 uncultured Enterobacterales bacterium | reverse complement strand
CCTTAGGAGGGCCTCGTTCTATCCAGTTGAACTACAGGGAGGTAGTTATAGTATACAAATTGTTGCTGTGATGAGACAGGATTGATTCAGGTATTTATGGTGTTGCTGAGTTGAACTTAGGCGAATTAATTCACATCAGTGACAAGTGCAAAGGATGTCCCAGTCAGGGACATCACTGAGTCTGCTCCGGCCTCAATACGAGCCCTGGCGGCATCTGCCGAAGGCAAGTGATACTCAATGAAGAATTTAGCCAGCGCCAGTTGTTGCTGTACAAAGGCATCATCAGGATTATCCGGCAGTGCTGTGACAAGCTTGAGCCACATGGCTGCAATACTGACTGCACCAAAGTAGTTCATGTATTCCACTGCCACAGATGAGACTAAATCATTAGTCGCAGTCTGGATAAGGTGACTGGTGATATCATCCAACGAGGACAAACGATCACCGACAGATTCGCACAGGGCGTTATCAAAGCCTTTGGCTTGTGCGTGAGTAATCATCTGATGCAGTTGCACCTTATAATCGGACCAGGCCACGCCTTTATCAGCCAGAATCTTACGTCCCAGAAGGTCAAGAGCTTGAATTCCGTTTGTACCTTCATAAATCTGGGTGATACGGGTATCACGCATCAGTTGTTCCATGCCCCACTCATGTACATAGCCATGGCCACCGAGTACTTGAATACCGGCACTGCAGGTCTCGAGTGCGCGATCACTGAAATACGCTTTGGTGACTGGCGTTAGCAGTGCCACCAGGCCTGCCGCCCGTTTACGCTCATCAGAATCTGGATGATGCTCGCTGTAGTCATACTGCTGACCAATATAGGCCGATAGGATCCGACAGCCAGAGGTCATACTCATCATCGACAGTAGCATACGGCGAACGTCGCCATGCTTGATAATTGAATCGAGTTGATTTGGGTCGTTTGAAGTGCGACCCTGCTTTCTATCCAGAGCATATGACACAGCACTCTGTGTCGAGGTCTCAGCCAAACCAACCCCTTGCATACCTACAGAGAGGCGCTCACTGTTCATCATGGTGAACATGCAACGCAGTCCTTGATTGACTTCACCAACAAGGTAGCCCTTGGCACCATCAAAGTTCATCACAGCGGTGGCTGAAGCCTTGAGGCCCATCTTATGTTCAATTGAGCCACAGGACAGCGAGTTTCTTTCACCACATTCACCGGCTTCATCCGGTAATATTTTAGGTACCAGAAACAGTGATATCCCCTTAGAGCCGGCGGGGGCACCGGGCAGCTTAGCCAGCACCAAATGAACGATATTTTCAGCTAAGTCATGTTCACCAGCACTAATGAATATTTTCGTACCTGTAATCGCATAGCTACCATCATTATTAGGCGTTGCCGTTGTTTTGATGATACCCAAATCGGAACCAGCATGACTCTCAGTTAGACACATGGTGCCCATCCACTCACCACTGATCATCTTACTCAGATAGGCATCTTTCAATGCATCTGAAGCATGTTTCTCAAGCAACATCACAGCAGTACTGGTCAGGTTTGGATACAGTGCAAATGCCACATTACAAGAACACAAGATCTCTTCAACCATCAAATGGAGTGATTTGGGTATTGGCTGTCCACCATAATTTTCATCCAGACCCATGGCTGACCAACCAGACTCGCAATATTGCTTAAATGCTTCCTTAAAGCCATCCGGTGTGGTCACCACCCCATCCTGCCACTGACACCCTTGCAGATCTCCAGAGGCATTGATTGGTAACAACACTTGCGTTGAAAAATTTGCTGCCTCATCAAGGATGGCATCCATTAATTCCTGATTGAAATCCTGATAGGCCGGCAATTCAGAAAGGTAAGATTCAGCGCCAAATACCTCATGCAACAAGAATCGCATGAGGCGTAACGGAGCCTGATAATTCGCCATTAACTAGTCCTTAAATTACTTTTTATTTCGGTAATCTGGGTATTCTTTATCAAAGCCAATCCAATAATCCTTAACCGTTTGCTTCATTTCTTTGTGTAACATCAAAATGGCAAACAGGTTTGGAATGGTCATGGCTGCGACGGTCACCAGCGCAATATCCCAGATGATCTTGGTATCTGAGAATGAGGCAACGAAAAATGCCAAGACATAAATAATCCGATACGGCATCACAAATTTACTACCAAACAGGTAGGTGGTTGCACGGCCTCCATAGTATGACCAGGCAACTGCGGTTGAAAATGCAAACAACAACAAGCCGATACTGACGATATACTTACCGTAATCACCAAAATAGCTGTTGGTAAATGCTTGTGTCGTCAGACGTGCCGAGTGGATGAGTGATTTACCATGAATCTCGACATCATTGTTTTCATCAACCACACCATCGGTGACATCAACTGTGCCACTGTAAGGCGAGCCATCCATCTCAAAACGGACATCTTCGGCAACTGAGCGCGCATTAATGATGGTGTATTCACCCGCCTCAGCCAGACCATTAACGACGGTAATTGTGCCCGTGAATCCATCCAAGTCGATAGGGTTATTAGGATCCAAGTGGCCAAATAGTTGTTGCACATGCGCTTCATTCTGATCGGAATACACCCCTTGGAGAATTTCCGTATCAGCGCGCTGGAATTCATTATCATACTTGGTGATCCAAGCGCCTGAAGCAAGGATAACCAGACCAGTCAGAGTACAGATGATGATGGTATCAATGAATGGCTCAAGAATAGATACCATACCTTCAGACACAGGCTCGTGTGCCTTAGCGGCTGCGTGAGCAATCGGTGCAGAGCCCTGTCCTGCTTCGTTTGAGTACAAACCTCGGTTAACACCGCGATCTAACGCGAAGGCTACAGATGCTCCTAGGAAACCGCCCACCGCGGCTGAGCCTGTGAAGATATCACCAACAATCATCATGAATGATGGACCGATATTTTCCAGGTTGTAGAAAATAACTGCCAGAGCACCCACCACATATATCAAAGACATAGTCGGTACGATAGCCTCAGTGAACTGTACAATCCGGGTAATGCCACCGACAATCACTAAGAATAATAAAACCGCTAGAACAGCACCCGTCATGATTGGCTCAATGCCAAATGTCTCATTCATACTGGCAGCAATACTGTTAATTTGTGGCATATTGCCCGAACCAAAGGAACTGATCACAGTCGCCAGGGCAAAGAATACCGCGAGCCATTTCATGCCCAATGCCTTGTCCATATAATACATCGGACCACCAGACATCTGGCCATTGTCGTCCTTTTCACGATATTTGTGTGACAATGTCACCTCGACAAACTTAGTCGTCATACCCATGAACGCTGTAGCCCACATCCAGAACAATGCCGCTGGGCCACCGAGGAAAATAGCCAGACCGACACCGCCAATGTTACCGGTACCAACCGTACCTGACAGTGCGGTGGTCAATGCACCAAAGTGAGAGGTATCTCCTTCGTCAGTCTTCTTATCAAACTTGCCTCTAACAACAGCAATAGCATGTTTGAAGAATCGAATTTGGGGGAATTTCAGATAAATGGTGAAGAAGAAACCGGTACCGAGTAGCAACCAGGGAAAGTAGGCTGCTGAGCCCAAAAATTGGTCCAGCCATAAAATAAGTTCGTTAAACGCGTTCAAGGTATCCCCCCATTGTTTATAATAATAACTGCAGTTATATTTATTGTTGTAACTGTACTGGCACAAAATAATGGATCGACTGGCAAAAGTACAGAGAACAAGCTACTGGATACGTAAATCTATGCAATCAGAACCACAAAATAATACGACAGAAGAATTAACTGCCAAGAAAAAGAAAAAAAAGGATCCACGAGACCGTGTAACACCGGATGCATTTAAGGTTTCTGACGATGTTCTTGGTATGCCACTCGCGACTCCAAAGCGCCGGGCTCTGGCTATTTTTATCGATTTTTTGATCATACAACAACTTAGTCAGATGGGCTCGATCATACTCGGACTCTGTGTGGCGGCTATGCTATTTATTCTGTCTTCACAAAAGAAAAATAAATCTGTCGGGCGTGGTTTACGTGATTATGCCAAGTACCTTGGTATCGCGATATTGGTCGGCATTGTGAGTTATGAAATTTATCGTGTGCAAACCGATCAGACGCTTGATTGGTTCAGAACCGAAGCACCGGAAACCCAAGAGTTCAAAGTCGACAGGTCGTTGCCCGTTGATCAGCAACTCGCCTCAGCACTGGAACGAATTGAGGACTACGAAGAGCAAGATAAAGACATGGTTGATCTGGTCGAGCAGATGGCGCAGCAACTAGGTTACGGCTTTGGCTGGGCTGCGGTTTATTTCACCCTGTGTTTATACCTGAGCAATGGCCAAACCTTTGGCAAGTGGATTTGTCGGATCAAGGTCGTGCAGCTCGACGGGGAACGGATCGGGATTTGGTCCGCACTTGGCCGTTACGGCGGCTATGCAGCCTCGTTTGTGACTGGCCTCAGTGGCTTTTTCCAAATCTATTGGGATGCTAATCGACAGGGACTGCATGACAAGGTTTCGAGCACCGTGGTGATCTGTTTACGGCGCTCGAGGAAGTATGGTCTGAATTAACCGCCTACCAGCGCCAGGAGTACGCCTGCAGCAACAGCTGAACCAATGACACCTGCGACATTAGGTCCCATCGCGTGCATTAACAGGAAGTTATGGCCATTCGCCTCGAGACCCACCTTATTCACCACGCGTGCCGCCATTGGCACTGCTGATACACCGGCTGCGCCGATCAAAGGATTGACCTGACCATTGGTGAGACGAGACATGAGTTTCCCCATCAGTACGCCCGTCGCAGTACCAATAGCAAAGGCAGCCATGCCTAATACCAATATCCCAAGGGTTTCAATCGTCAGAAAGGTTTCAGCGCTGAGTTTCGAGCCAACCGCCAAACCCAAAAATATCGTCACGATATTGATAATTTCATTCTGTGCGGCATGACTAAGAC
>CAZLIR010000187.1:0-4949 GCA_964559635.1 uncultured Enterobacterales bacterium | reverse complement strand
GTTAAAATGACTGCCCCACCCTGACTTACGTACGCTGAAATGATATTGCACAACCAATCGCAAGCAGCGACATCTAACGCCGTAAATGGCTCATCCAGAATCCAACATTTGGCATTAGACAATCGTAATCTGGCTAGGGCAATTCGTCGCACTTGACCTGCTGATAGATGCTTAGCCATGCGGTCGATATGTGGCGCCAGTCCAACCTCAATTATGGCTTGCTCAATCGCCTGCTCAGAATGGAATTGGCCATTGATCGGGTGGTAGCGAATATTTTCCAGTACCGTCAATTCAGCCTTAACTGCCGGCAAATGTCCTAGGTAAGTAGGTATTAATGGCATTTGGTTCTCTATTTGCCACTCAAGTGTGCCCTCTTGATATGGCAGAAGTCCACACAATGCACGTAACAGACTGGTCTTACCGGCGCCATTTTCACCGGTTACTTGCACAATCTGATGACTCGATAATTGGCAACTGAGTTGCTGGAATAACCAACGCTCAGAACGCCGAATTCCCAGATTGTTCACAGAAAGGAGCATACCCTCTTGCACAGCCGTTACCTATTTCAAATGATGCTAATTCAAGACGCTGCTCATTATATCGTAAACTCGGCTCATAGTGATGTTTACTGCAACAATAGTTAATGAATCTGCTAGTTATCGATCGCTTGATCTAAATTATTGTCAAATTCATGTTCAATACTAAACTTATATAAGTTTATCTAACACAGTAGTTAGCTCTACGTATCTCAACTACTGCGAAGATATTGGAATTATTTGACGCATAATCGCCAAACCAACAACTGGAGACTGAACATGAAGTATTTACTCTATGTCTCAAAACGTCCTGAATTCACCACAGATGATGATGTTGAGCGTATTATCGATATCGCTGAAAAGCTCAATGCGGTCAATCAAATTACAGGGATTTTATTAATCAGACGACGATATTTCATCCAGTATTTCGAGGGTAGCAAAGACGCTGTGGAAGATCTTTTAAAACGTCTTCAAGCAGATAGTCGTCACAGAGACTTATTGATACTCGATGAAGGCGAAATTGATTTTAGATTATTCCCAGAATGGCGCATGCTAGCTATTCGCAATACCAGTGAACATAAATATCAACTGGAAAGCATCAACCGTAGTCCACTACCAAACCTGCGTCATTTATTGCATAAATACTTTGTTCTTGAGAGCCCGCCGAGTATCGCGTTTGACGAATTCGCGCATTGATTAAGCTGCAGATAGATGTTTAGTGGAGGCTGAGGCCGGAATCGAACCGGCGTCTACGGATTTGCAGTCCGCTGTATAACCACTCTACCACCCAGCCATTTAGAAATCACTTTGTGAGATGTACTCCACCTAGACACTATAAATGTGTCCAAGACAGGTATCACGGGTTAAGTGAGGATGCGTATTGTAGACATAATCGCTTAACAAAGGAAGTACCACGGAATGATTAATTTGATTTTTATTAGTCCTCTTATACTGTTGATATATGTGCAAATCTGAGGTTGCCTCATTAGCGGCTGTTTAAAGCATATGTGGCACTAATATTTCCTCGTTTCTGCCAACCCTAGGCAACAATAATCACGCTGGATACTCTCGTACAATTTATCAAATTTAGCGCCAAGTTATTGAAATATTAGCATATTCTAATGTTAAGGAAATTGCCGATAGTTCCGAGCAATTGTCACCGACTGGTTGCTTTATAACCTAGTGATAGGTGTATACTGGGTCGATAAATCGCTTTTGTTAGGTCAATGGCGATACACAAAGGGGGGAACTTATGTCAAAAATTACCACAAATACTAAGTTAGTTATTAGTTTGTTTTTAGCCGTAGTTATGTCTTCCGTTACATATGCCAAAGCAGATAAAAAGGATTTGCCGAAAGAAACCAAAGATGGGCTGGTCTTGAAAGAGGATGCTGAAGTTGATATCGCTTATATCCGACCAAATGTTGATTGGAATAAATTCAAAACAGTCTATTTTAGAACATTAATTGTTTCAGATGAGGCCAAAGATGCCACACCTGATAAGCCAGGAAGTCGTCGCGGTCATTTAGGTGAAAGTTGGATAATACCTGAAAAAGACATTGTTCTTATGCAGGAAGAATTTGCCAGAATCATGACTGAAGAAATGGTTGATGAGGGCTTCACAGTGGTTGATCAACCACAACCGGGTACACTGGTGGTGGCTGCTGAAGTTGTTGATATTTACCTCACGGCACCAATTGAAAAATCACGACGCTCATATGCCTCTCGTGGGGCAACCTATACCGAGGGTGGAGGATCAATAACAATTGCTGCTGCACTGGCTGATGCTGAGGATAATCGTATCTTGGCCTATATTGCTGATAATCGATATCCATCACAAATGTGGCATAAAAATACTCGCGTGAGCAATATCGCGGACATGAAAAGTCTATTTAGAGTATGGGGAAGTAAACTTGCCAATGGTCTAAAGAACGTAAAAACTGAGTAAATTATGAATCATTCAATACAAAGATTAACCATTTTACTGACTATTATCCTGATCAGTGCATGCTCTGGTGTCAAAGTGAGCACTGATTACGATTCTGGTGCTGATTTCAGCCATCTTGAGTCATTCACATGGTACTCGCCTTCTCCAACAGAGGTCACCAAATACGCACAATCGGAGATTATGGATAAACGAATTCGTCGCAATATTGCCAGCGGCTTGGTAAACAAAGGCTATCGTGATAAGGCCAATGGACCACCAGACTTTTTTGTTAATTATAGTGTTACCACAGAAGATAAGATCAATGTAGATACCTACAATACCTATGCTGGCTATGCACCCGGTTGGGGTTGGCGCGGAGCTGGCTACGGGCACCGCGGTATGTATTACGGAATGGATATGGTGAACACTGAAATTGATGTTGACCAATATAAGGAAGGAACATTGATATTGGATATCATTGAGCCTGATACGGGTCATTTGATATGGCGCGGATTGGCTAGTAAACGGTTGCCGTCATCGTCCAATACTGAGCGGCTTAATGCGTTGGTCGCTGAGGTGGTATCTGAGTTGTTAAAGAACTTTCCACCGGATACAACACAATAAATAGCCATTATTGCTGTGAAAGAACATCTGCTTGGTGTATTTGTCGTAGTTGTTAAATAATCGCTTCAATGAAGATCAAAACGAGGAAACATCTGTGAATGTTAACTTTAAACTAAAGTATATTCTGTTCGGTTTGACGTTGTGGGCTGTTGGCAGTGCGGCAATCTCTGCAAAACAATCTGATTTAGATGCAAAGGTTGCTGAGATGTCTGATTGCGAAAAATTACAGGCACTCGTAAAGTCGCACCAAAACGACTTTGCCAGAGTTCGCGGTCCTAAGAGCACAACAAAGCTCGCTGATATATGGACAGCAAAGTACCACATGGTGGGTAAGAGTTGTCAGATTTTTGGCTGGGGAGCGAGTAAACTGACCTATACATGTTCAATGATCGCACCGAATCAGGCCGTCGCTGATGAACGTTATGTGAAAGCGCTAACTAAGGTGAAATCCTGCTTAGGTAATGCCTGGATGTTGCAAGAGCGAGCCAGAAACAATGGCAAAGGTACGATAGCCCTCTTCCAACAAGCGAATAATAACACCACCGTGGCAATACATAGCTTTGAAACGAGTGGTCTATTCAATGATGAATGGACCACTTACCTCTACGTGGGTGATCCTAAGAAATAGACTGCTATCAGATTAATTGTTGGTTCTGTTACTCGACAATCATGGGGACGTTATAGATTTCCTGAAATGCCATGGAACCCGCCTTCACCCCTAACGCAATGATTATTCCGGTCATTAGCAGACCCAGCAGTGCGATGAATATCGCAAGAAACTTTCCGAGAGTTTTTGCCGGTCGAAAATCACCGTAGCCAACGGTTGTTGCGGTGATAAATGAGTAATACAGCGCATCTATCCGAGACCAGGATTCACTCCGACCAATTATCTGACCGAGCACCACAATCGATGCCACAAATGATACCAGCAGTGGTGAGGCGTAATATATGCCCAAGAAGAATATCTTGACGAATTGTATTGTGAACTCCATAGCATCCCTCGAGTGTAAGAATGGTTGTTATTTTGATCTATCGGATGATTTTATCACACCTTGTTTATCCGAAAGCCAATTAACTTTTGGATTCATTTCACAGCATGCGCGCAATACCGACCGAAGTAAGCAGTGTTGGTTGTTTTAAAAGTGTGGATTCGATGGCTTAAAGAGAAGGAAACTTGGAGCGGGAAACGAGGTTCGAACTCGCGACCTCAACCTTGGCAAGGTTGCGCTCTACCAGCTGAGCTATTCCCGCATTCAAGTGGAGGGCAATTTTACCGCAGACTATCTCAGTGTCAAGCAGGAAAATAAACTATTTTGTGTTTTTTATTTATTGGCGGTCAGATCAGGCCAGGCCGCCTTCAAATAATGGAACATTGACCATAAAGTCATAAAAACTGAGGCATAAAGAAAGGCATAGGCCAATAGCAATACCCAATCCACTGGCTGTGGTGGATTCGCCAATAAACCTGTGATGGCAATCATCTGCAATGTGGTTTTAACCTTGCCTATAAAGGCCACTTGTACACTGGCTTTCGTGCCGTAGGTACTCATCCACTCGCGCAATGCGGAGACGAGCAACTCACGACCAATAATGATCAGCGCCGGAATGGTTAACCAGGCCGTGGAATGCATTTGTATCAACAAGGCCAGCGCTACACCAACCATTAACTTGTCAGCAACAGGATCCAGAAAAGCCCCTAACTCAGTGGTGAGCCCCTGTGTCCTGGCAATATAACCGTCGAACAGGTCGGTAAAGCTCGCCGTGGCAAAAATTACCGCACAGGCCATGGGTGTCCATTCATATGGCATGTAGAACAGGACCACCAATATGGGTATTAGTGCAATTCTGAAAAGTGTCAGTAT
>CAZLIR010000186.1:0-5014 GCA_964559635.1 uncultured Enterobacterales bacterium | reverse complement strand
ACGGAAATGCAGGATTGTTTTAATGCGCAGAGGATAGCGTATGACAAACATCCCTACAGCAGTTATCAATCGCGAAGAAATAAATTACGCACACTGAAGCGTCACCTCATCGAACAGCAAAATGAACTAGCTCAGGCAATCAATGAAGATTTTGGTTGTCGTAATACCACTGAGAGCACCATTGTTGATTTAATGACCGTGGTCAGTCAGATCAACTATACCCTCAAACACTTAAAGCGATGGATGAAACCACAGCGGCGCAGTTCGGGCATATTAGCCTACCCTGCAACTGCTGAGGTGCATTATCAGCCTAAGGGCGTTATCGGCATAATTACACCCTGGAACTATCCGGTATTCTTATCGATTGGCCCCATGTTGACAGCAATCGCCGCTGGTAACAGAACCATGATTAAGATGTCAGAATTCACGCCACACACTAACAAGGCGGTGACAGCGTTAATTGAGTCATGTTTTGCGCAAGATGAGGTTGCCATCGTCGAAGGTGAACTGGAGATTTCTCAGGCATTCTCTAAACTCAAATTCGATCATATCCTATTCACTGGCTCAACCAACGTAGGCAAGGCTGTGATGAGTGCAGCGGCTGAGAATCTGGTGCCAGTAACATTAGAGCTAGGCGGCAAGTCTCCCTGTATTTTACTGCCTGATTTCAGTGCCAAACGCTTCGCACGCGATGTGTTACTGTCGAAAACACTGAATTCCGGACAAACCTGTGTAGCACCAGATACCCTATATTGTCATCGCGCGATATTTCCCGACTTAATTGCCGCACTCAAAGCGCAATATCAGGCCAATTTCCCAGACCAGTCACAAGCGACTGACATTACCAGCCTCATCCATGATCCGCACATGCAACGCATGAAGGATATTGTTTCTGATGCCGAAGATAAAGGTGCCAAGATATATCCATTAACTGAGGCAGTAACTCAGCATGCTCGACAAATGCCCCTAACAGTCCTGACCGACTGTACCCCTGATATGCGTGTCATGCAGGAGGAAATTTTCGGACCACTGTTACCGGTGGTGTTATTTGATTCGCTTGATGAGGTGATTGCAACGATTAATGCGGGGCCTCGGCCACTCGCGCTCTATGCCTTCACTCATGATATTAACGTTCAGCGACAATTGCTGTATGAGACCCACTCTGGCGGCGTCTGCTTCAATGACGCAGCCATGCAGGTCGGTGTTGAGGATCTGCCGTTTGGCGGTATTGGAGACTCTGGTATGGGTTGTTATCATGCTGAGGAAGGCTTCCGGGCATTTTCTCATGCCAAGGCGGTTTTAAGTCGTGGACGAGTCAACATGACCCCACTGTTCGGCCCGCCCTATGGCCGAAAACTACATGATCTATTATTGAAATTACTTTTCAGATAAAACCGCTTTAGACAAAACGCTGTTCTATAACGCTTGTTCATAGGTCTCTCAGAGCTCGCTCAAGAGGCGTTGCATCAGTTGTTGATATTGCGCATGAATCTGTTGCTCATCGGCATGATGTCCTGACTCAATCACACGTTGGCCATTGACATAAACATCGTTAATGGCTGATTTATCGCGGTTGGAAAATATCACAGCATCAAAGAGGTATTTCTCCGGCAGAGATATCAGAGATGGATGATTTCTATCCAGTGTGAGCCAATCCGCATGATTACCCAGTTCAATAGCTCCGCCGTGACCAATCGCTCGCGCACCACCTGTCACTGCAGCCTGCCATAGCGCCTGACCATTTGAGGTGCTTTGCTCATCGGTGATCACCGCTCTGTGATGACTCAGGAGACGTTGTGTATATTCCAACCAGCGTAGCTCCTCTGTGCTTCTGACACTGATATGACTATCAGAACCTATCGCCCATGAAATCTTATGAGAATCATCAAATACCGCCTGATTAATTATGCCATCACCTAAGCTCGCCTCAGTGGTGGGACAGATGCCTATCACGGCTTTCGATTGGCTGATCAGCTCAACCTCGTTGTGCTTGAGGTGCGTTGCGTGGATCAGGGTCCAGTGCTCATTGACGTCAATATTTTGATGTAGATATTCAACCGGGCGCAGTCCAGTATGTGCCAGACATTGCTCAACCTCAGGCATTTGCTCGGCAATGTGAATATGCCAGTGACTCAGTTGCTGCAATTCAGTCGTCAGTTGCTTGATATCAGCCACATCAGCAGCACGCAGAGAATGCGGAGCTACGCCAATGTTGATGGTATTCGGCCTGTGAAGTTGGGCCAGTTTGCCATGATACTCAACATACTGGTCCGAGTTCATTATGAAGCGCTGTTGTAATTCACTCGCGGGTTGCTGGCCAAAACCTGCATATTGATAGAACACTGGCAACATGGTCATTTTGATACCAACATCTGTCGCTGCAGCAATGACCTGCTCAGCCATCTCTGTGACATGTTCGTAATGAGAGCCATTAACGCCATGATGTAGATAATGAAACTCGCCGACCGCGTTATAGCCGGCTTTGAGCATCTCGACATAAAGTTGTTTGGCAATGATGTGGCAATCTTCTGGAGATAGTCGCGCGAGGAACTGATACATCAATTGCCGCCATGTCCAAAAACTATCCTCTGTATGTCCCTTGCGCTCTGACAAGCCGGCAAATGCCCGTTGAAAAGCATGTGAGTGGCAGTTGGGTAGCGCAGGTACAACAGGATCGCTGATGACAATATCACTGGAATTAGCGTTCACTGGATAGTCGATTGCGGTAATCAATCCATGCTGGTCAACAGTTATGCGAACTTGAGTCTGCCAGCCCGAGGATAAAAATACTTGTTCGCAATAAAATGAAGTCATGCGTTAACCTTTATTGAGATGTATGAGAAGCATAACAAAATGCGCTCGCCAATATCGATTATTTATTGGTTTAATGATACTGTGGCTAGCATAACAAGAGGTCATAATCAGCATGAAGCCCATCGATATTCTGATCAGAAATAGTCAGATATTCACCGCACAAACTGAACATTCCGTCATTAACAACGGGGCAATAGCCATCCAAGATGGACAGATCATCTGGATGGGTAATGACAATGATCTACCCCAGGATTATCTTGACAATGCAACAGAAACACTGAGTTTTGATACTGGCTGGATTACCCCAGGACTCATCGATTGTCACACACATCTGGTCTATGGTGGTAATCGCTCGGATGAGTTTCGCAGGCAACTCAATGGTGAATCATATGCTCAGATCAGTGCCTCTGGTGGAGGTATCATGTCAACCGTCAGGGCAACGCGAGAAGCCTCTGTGGAGACATTGTTCACAACCGCAGCTGAGCGCCTAGAGCATTGGTTGGCACAAGGGGTTACCCACATAGAAATTAAATCGGGCTATGGTTTAACATTAGAGTCGGAATTAAAAATGTTACGGGTAGCCCAACGACTAGGGCAGGAATTCCCTATACAGGTGTCCAAAACCCTGCTGGCTGCACACACCCTACCCCCTGAATTTGCTGAGCAGTATCCTGATAAATCTGAGGCAAGAAAGGCTTATATTGAACATATTTGTCGTGACATTCTGCCCGCAGCTATCGCCGCTAATTTAGTGGATGCCATCGATGGCTTCTGTGAAAACATTGCGTTCAGTAGTGATGACATAGACGCCCTGTTTCAGATAGCTAAAGCACACAATATACCCCTGAAACTTCACGCCGAGCAGCTGTCCAACCAGCAAGGAAGCCTATTAGCGGCACAACATGGGGCACTTTCGGTTGACCACCTGGAGTATCTGGATGAGGCATCAATACAGGCTATGGCACAATCAGGAACTGTAGCTGTATTGTTACCTGCGGCATTTTATTTTCTTCTGGAAACACAACAACCGCCAGTTGACCTGCTGCGACAATATAATATTCCTATCGCTCTGGCCACCGACCATAACCCCGGGAGTGCACCGGTTCAGTCTTTGCCGTTGATGTTGAATATGGGGTGTCGATTATTTGCCTTAACGCCCACAGAGGCGCTCATGGCTGTCACAGCGCATGCCGCTAAAGCATTAGGAATATCTGCGCAAAAAGGCAGTCTGGCGATTGGCAAACAGGCTGATATTGTGCATTGGCCAGTTTCAAGTCTTGACGATTTGAGTTATTACTTTGGTGCTCAGCAACCCGACTGCATTATTCAGGCTGGCGAAGTCAGATAACCGAAAGGCACTTATTCCCAGGGTAATGGCTTGTCTTCTGGCAGTTTCAACTCAGCCGATTCACCGGCATTGAGCGCCATAATCATGGCTTTATTGTCGGCAATCGTTTGCGGAAGTTGCATACGTATTTTCGCTAAGGCATTCCAGTAACGATCAAACTTTCGATCTGCCTCGCCTTTTTTGTAAGCCTCTAACATCGGCCCAATCACCAAATAAGAGGCCTGAATGCGGCGTTCCTGGCTTTTAACGTACTTCGATAGCTCGGCTAATAAGGCTTGTTGATCCGCTGTGAGCTCGGGAGCATCTGTTTGCTCACTGCGAACATCTAAGCTGCCATAGCGGAGGAAATAATCATGTGTCTCTTGCTCTGATATTTTGTATGCATTTGACCAGATATGCATGTCCTCAGCATTGATCAATGACATAGACTCTGGATCGATGATCAGTACTGTCGGCGTGGCGTAATAGGTTCTCATGCCTACCAATTGCGTGAAGTCAAATCCCTCAGATAAGTAGGAAACGTCAATTAGCGATGTCTGGTAATAATCGGCCAATATACTAGCCATTTTGGGCAGGTGTAGTTTATGCTCAAGACTGCGACTATCATGGCACCACTGCGAACCTAGCACCCAGAGAATCTTTTTGTTATTTTCGAGTGCTGCCTGCTTTTGTTCAGCGATGAATTGTTCAGGATTTTCAATCTCTGTAAATGTCATCGGCTGCGCCGACAAGGTGGGCATGAGCAAAAGTAGCGTGAGTGAAATTAGCGTATAAAATAGCCTAGAAAGTACGATTTGTTTGTTTGTGCGCATAGGTATCGAAAGATTTAAGTATTTGTGGCTATTGTAGCAT
>CAZLIR010000185.1:0-5046 GCA_964559635.1 uncultured Enterobacterales bacterium | reverse complement strand
CATACCTAAGAGTTTCATCATTGTCAGCAAACACTGGCAATGGTGAGATGTTCTTAGTGCAGCATTCAAAATGATGCGGAACAAAGTGTCTGCAGCAGGGATGCTGCAGCCAAGCTTCCATGGATGGATTCACAGCGTCTTTGTGAAGCACATTTGAATGGTGTGATAGTAGAACATTAAAATGATCTAACCGTAGAAGTTTATTGAGATGTAATAATGAACATTTCAATCACATCTAGCGATTAAATCACAGTACCGACGTTAGTTGTGCCACCTCAGATAAGCGATTCGATTCAACCAGTTGCTTTGCCGCCTCAATATCATCAGCCATGTAGCGGTCAGAATCATAAAAGGGCACTCGTGCCCGGATTTCTGCCATCACAGCCTGAAGTTTATTGGATGTCTTCAACGGCGCCCGGAAATCGATTCCCTGGGCAGCACATAACAATTCAATAGCGATGATCCCACTCACGTTATCAGCCATATCAGTCAGGCGACGGGCACTGAAAGTGGCCATACTGACATGATCCTCTTGATTGGCAGAGGTGGGTAAACTATCTACGCTTGCCGGATGAGCATAGGTTTTATTTTCACTGGCCAATGCTGCAGCTGTGACCTGAGCAATCATGAAACCTGAGTTAACCCCGGAATTGACCACCAGAAAGGGGGGTAAATTACTCAGATGTTTATCGAGTAACAATGCCACTCGGCGTTCAGCTATGGCACCAACCTCACTGATCGCAAGCGCAAGTGTATCGCTGGCCATGGCAATGGGTTCTGCGTGGAAGTTACCGCCAGACAGAATATCGCCATCCTCATGGAATACTAATGGATTGTCAGACACGGCATTGGCTTCGGTAATAATCGTCTTAGCAGCAAAACGCATATGATCTAAACATGCACCCATGACTTGGGGTTGGCAACGCAGCGAGTAGGGGTCCTGTACCCGATCACAATTGGCGTGAGAGGTATTGATTTCAGAGGTTGATAGCAAACTACGGTAATAGCTCGCTATATCGATCTGGCCTTGATGTCCGCGAATTTGCTGAATGCGCTCATCGAATGGCGTATAGCTAGCCAGCGCAGCATCAACTGTCAGAGCGCCACTAATAACGGCATTAAGCAAACAGCTCTCAGCCTTGAACAAGCCTTTGAGTGCCAGAGCGGTTGAAACATTCGTACCATTGAGCAGAGCTAATCCCTCTTTAGCGGCCAACGTCACTGATTCCATCACTGAGTCAGCGATTAACTCGGCTGTGGATTTTACCTGCCCCTGATAGCTGGCTGATCCCTCACCGATAATCACGCAGGCCAAATGTGCCAATGGTGCAAGATCACCGGAGGCGCCCACAGATCCTTTTTCAGGAATAACCGGATATATACCCTCATTGAGCATTTTAATCAGGCAATTAATGACGACCGGACGTACGCCCGAGAAGCCATGCGTCAAACTTTTGAGTTTGATTAACATGATTAATGCAACGGTAGCATTATCGATGGCATTACCAACGCCACAGGCATGTGAAACAACCAGACTACGCTGTAATTCCTCCAGATCCTCCGGTGGAATCTTTTTACTGGCCAATAAGCCAAAGCCCGTATTGATACCGTATACCGTGCATCCCTGTTCAAGTACTTCAGAAACGCAATCCGCTGAGGCGTTAATATTCGCCCACAACGATTGGTCTAAACTGACCTGATAGTCTTCATAGTGATGATAAAAGTCATGTAACTCAGCATAACTGAATGGCTTGGCGCTAATGATCAGTTGTTTCATACTCAGTCCTCAAACATCGGTAGGTTAAGTTGCTGTGCTTGGGCACAATCCTTGGCAATTTGATACCCTGCATCGGCATGACGCATGACACCTGTTGCTGGATCATTAAACAATACTCGTGCAATTCGGCGGTCAGCATCTTCACTGCCATCGCAACAAATAACCACACCGGAATGCTGCGAGAAGCCCATACCAACGCCTCCACCATGATGTAAACTGACCCAGGTGGCACCACTGGCGGTGTTAAGAAGGGCATTGAGTAATGGCCAATCAGAAACTGCATCACTGCCATCTATCATGGCTTCTGTTTCACGGTTTGGTGAAGCTACTGATCCGGAGTCAAGATGGTCGCGCCCAATAACTACCGGCGCCTTGAGTTCGCCATTTCTGACCATTTCATTAAACGCCAGGCCCAGACGATGTCTTTGGCCAAGACCTACCCAGCAGATGCGTGCCGGCAGACCCTGAAAATGAATCCGCTCGCGTGCCATATCAAGCCAGTTATGCAGATGCTCATCATCGGGAATAAGCTCTTTAACCTTCTGGTCGGTTTTGTAGATATCCTCTGGATCACCGGATAGAGCCGCCCAGCGGAATGGCCCGATACCCTGGCAAAATAGTGGCCGTATATAGGCCGGCACAAAACCCGGGAAATCGAAGGCATTATCAACGCCTTTCTCCATAGCCATCTGTCGGATATTGTTGCCATAATCCAGTGTCGGTATGCCTCTCTCATGAAATTTCAACATAGCTGAGACATGAATAGCCATAGATTCTTTGGCCGCCTGTACCACACCTTCAGGATCTGTCTCTCGTGCTTTCTCTGCCTGATCCAGTGACCATCCCAGTGGTAGGTAGCCATTGAGTGGATCATGGGCGCTGGTTTGATCGGTCACAACATCCGGTTGACGTTCCTGTCGCAGAATCGCTGGAAATAGCTCCGCTGCATTACCCAATAGGCCCACTGAAATCGCCTTGCCTTCAGCGATGGCTGAATCAACCATATCAAGCGCCTCATCAAGGGAGTCAGTTTTATAATCCAAATAGCCAGTATCCAGACGTTTCTGAATACGGGTTGGGTCACATTCAACGGCAATCATACAAGCACCAGCCATTGTGGCTGCGAGGGGTTGAGCGCCGCCCATACCACCTAATCCAGCAGTCAGGATCCAACGCCCCTTTAAATTGCCATCAAAATGCGTCTTCCCAACCGCAACAAAGGTTTCATAGGTGCCTTGAACAATGCCCTGAGAACCAATGTATATCCAAGAGCCCGCGGTCATCTGACCGTACATCATCAGACCTTCTTTATCGAGTGCATTAAAATGCTCCCAATTGGCCCAATGAGGTACCAAATTTGAATTGGCGATTAATACTCTGGGAGCATCAGCATGGGTTTTGAATACACCGACTGGCTTACCGGATTGCACCAGCAGTGTTTCATCATTCTCGAGTTGTTTTAGTTCTCGCTCAATCACATCGTAGCAGTCCCAATCACGAGCGGCTCGACCAATACCACCGTATACCACCAGCTTTTCAGGAATTTCAGCGACCTCGGGATCGAGATTGTTACGCAACATTCTCAGGGGCGCCTCAGTGAGCCAGCTTTTGGCTTCTAATGTGGTACCTGTGTTGGCCCTGATGCGTCGTGATGGGTCATAGCGGTTATCGGTTGTCATTGTTCAACTCCAATTATGAATCTAGGGTAAATCGTGTGCCGAGCACGTAGCGACTGCCGGGATGGAATAGGGTGGCATAACTCACTACAGCACCACGATAACGGGTTTTTCTGGTGACTTTTAAACAGGGCTCATCTACCGCGAGCTGTAATTGCTTTACTTGTTGTTCGTTGGCAGACACTGCTTCAATTTGATGCGAGACTTCATGCGCAGGGCATTGTTGCATCAAATACTCGTTGGCAGTAATTTCGGTTAAATCAAGCGTCAGATAATCAGGAACAATATCTGGGTTAACATAGCGTTGTTCCAGTTGGATAGGCATTCCATTCTCAAAATGGATAACTGCGGAGTAGAATAATTCTGCCGTAGGTAACCCTAGTTTTTCTGCTAACTCGGGTTCCGTGACGGCACAATGTGTCAGAACTTCACAGCGATACTGATTATGACTGTCTCGCACCTCATCGGCGATGTTTCTCAGTTCCACGGCTGATGATTGATGCTTGGTAGAGGCGATGAAGGTACCTTTGCCTCGAATACTGTATATATGACCTTCTGATTCAAGCTCTTTAATGGCACGTCTAGCCGTCATGCGAGACACATCACACACCCGCACCAATTCATTTTCCGAGGGTATGCGACGCTCATCTGCCCACATTTTCGACTGAATACCATGCAGAAGATATTGCTTTACTTTTAAATACTGAGTCATGTGCGGAAATATAATTCAATTGGGTTGTATATACAACTTAATTTGGTAATATAATCCCAGAATAATAGGGCACCAAAGTCACAGAACAAACAGAGTGAAAATAAATATGGTTACAGTTCACGAAGGAAATAGCGCACTTATTATCAGTGTTCCCCACGCTGGAACGGAAATTCCTGATGATATACGCCGAAGCATGACAGCTGTTGCGGGTAAGGTACAAGATACCGACTGGTATGTCGATCGGTTGTATCAATTTGCCAATCAACTCGATGCAACAATGATTGTTGCAACACTCAGTCGTTACGTGATTGATTTGAATCGCGACCCACAAGACAACAGTCTCTATCCCGGACAGTTTACCACCAGCTTGTGTCCCGTCATGACGTTTAATCAAGAGCGGTTATATGCCAGTGAGAACGTGCCATCAGAGGAGCAGATTTGTCATAGACGTGAACAGTATTGGCAACCCTATCATGATCAAATTACTGCTCAGATTAGCCGGATTAAATCCCACCATGGCCATGCCGTATTACTCGATGCACACTCAATTGCCTCGCGTGTGCCAGAATTATTTACCGGCCAACTTAGCGATTTGAATTTTGGTACATTTAATGGTCAGTCATGTGATGCAGCACTGGAAACACTGGTTGAAGCAATAGACCATGGTGGTTACTCAGCGGTATTAAACGGTCGCTTTAAGGGGGGATTCATCACACGGCACTATGGCGCACCTGAACAACAGTTCCACGCAATTCAACTGGAGCTATCACAGGCGACCTACATGAACGAGGAAACCAAGCAATGGGATCCTGCTAAGGCATCACGTCTACAGCGACATTTAGGGGAGTTATGTCAACAACTGATTGCCTGGAAACCTGCTA
>CAZLIR010000184.1:0-5071 GCA_964559635.1 uncultured Enterobacterales bacterium | reverse complement strand
TTGAACTAGTGGAGCATTACGCAAAGACTACCGGTCTATGGGCTGATGACTTAACAGCAGCGGAATATGATCGCGTGCTCGAGTTTGATTTATCTTCAGTCGGTCGTAATTTGGCCGGACCATCGAATCCCCATAGGCGTCTGGCAACGGCTGATTTATCAGAGCGTGGTATGTTGGGTGACTATGACTCAGAAAATGGCCAAATGCCTGATGGTGCGGTTATTATTGCCGCGATTACGAGTTGCACCAATACTTCGAACCCACGTAATGTTGTCGCTGCAGGCCTGCTTGCCAAGCGTGCAAATGAGCTAGGACTGGTTCGCAAGCCCTGGGTGAAGTCATCATTTGCACCGGGCTCAAAAGTGGCCAGGCTGTATCTTGAAGAGGCCGGCTTACTGGCAGAGTTAGAGCTGTTGGGATTTGGTATTGTGGCCTATGCCTGTACCACCTGTAACGGTATGAGTGGGGCATTGGATCCGGCAATCCAGCAAGAAATCATTGATCGCGACCTGTACTCCACGGCCGTGCTTTCGGGTAACCGTAACTTCGATGGGCGTATCCATCCATATGCCAAGAATGCCTTCTTAGCTTCGCCGCCATTAGTAGTTGCCTATGCCATTGCTGGCAGCATCCGGTTTGACATTGAGAATGATGTGTTGGGTGTCGATAAGGATGGCAATGCTATCAAATTAAATGATATCTGGCCGACAGATGCCGAGATCGATGCCATCGTCGGAACCTATGTGAAGCCCAGTCAGTTTATCGAAATTTATGATCCGATGTTTGACTTAGGACGCATCGAAGAAGCGCAAAGCCCGCTGTATGACTGGCGTGAAATGAGTACCTACATTCGTCGTCCTCCTTATTGGGAGGGAGCATTGGCTAGTAAACGCCAATTACGCGGCATGCGACCGCTGGCCGTATTGGGTGATAATATTACCACCGATCATTTGTCCCCATCGAACGCCATCCTGGCCTCGAGCGCGGCCGGCGAATATCTGGCCAAGATGGGATTGCCTGAGGAAGATTTTAATTCCTATGCGACTCATCGAGGGGATCATTTAACCGCCCAGCGTGCTACATTCGCGAATCCCAAACTACTGAATGAGATGTGTCTCGATGATGCGGGTAATATCATTCAGGGCTCACTTGCCCGACTGGAGCCAGAGGGTAAACAGATGCGCATGTGGGAAACGATTGAGACTTATATGGCACGAGGTCAATCTCTATGCATCATCGCTGGAGCAGATTATGGTCAGGGCTCGTCCCGAGACTGGGCCGCTAAGGGGGTTCGACTAGCCGGTGTCGAGGCGATTGTTGCCGAAGGCTTCGAGCGTATTCACAGAACAAATCTCGTCGGTATGGGCGTGTTACCCCTTGAGTTCGTCAAAGGAGATACGCGGCAAACCTACGCTATTAATGGCAGTGAATTGTTTGATGTCGAGGGCGAAATAGCGCCGGGTGCTGAACTTACCGTGCGCATGACCCGAAGTAACGGTGAGGTAGTCACCTTTCCAGTGATCTGTCGCTTAGATACAGCAGAAGAAGTGGTTGTTGATAAGGCTGGCGGTGTGTTGCAACGATTCGCTAATGAATTTTTAACGGATTAAATTCCATGTCGTATTCAAATAAACCACAACTCAGAGTCCCTGCGACCTACATGCGCGGCGGTACCAGCAAAGGGGTATTTTTTCGTGAGGATGAATTACCCGAATTTGCTCAGATGCCCGGGCCCAAGCGGGATGCATTCCTGCTACGGGTTATTGGCAGCCCCGACCCCTATGGTAAGCAAACTGATGGTATGGGGGGCGCAACATCCAGCACCAGCAAGACCGTGATACTGTCTCACAGCTCTGTGCCTGATCATGACGTCGATTATCTATTTGGTCAGGTCGCCATTGACAGAGCTTTTGTTGATTGGAGCGGTAATTGTGGCAACCTCACAGCGGCTGTTGGCTCCTTTGCCATTCAATCGGGTTTGGTAGCCGCTGAGCGCGTGCCAAAGAATGGCATTGCTGAGATTAGAATTTGGCAGAAGAATATAGAAAAAACCATTGTTGCACATATTCCGATGACCGATGGTCAGGTGCAGGAGACCGGTGACTTTGAGCTCGATGGCGTGACGTTTCCGGCCGCAGAAGTGAAAATTGAATTTATCAATCCCTCAGCCGCTGATGCTTCTATGTTTCCAACAGGTAATATCATCGACGAATTACAGGTCCCTGGTGTTGGTCGTTTACAGGCAACCCTGATCAATGCCGGAATCCCGACCATATTTCTCGATGCTGCTGCACTTGGTTATGACGGCACTGAATTACAAACTGCGATTAATGGCGACTCCGATGCACTTGAACGTTTCGAGAAGATACGTGCTTACGGTGCAGTGAAGATGGGATTAATTGCTGATGTGTCAGAAGCCGCCAACCGCCAGCATACGCCGAAAGTGGCTTTCTGCGCCCCGGCGAAATCTTACATTGCTTCAAGTGATAAATCGGTTGATGCGCAGGATATTGATATGAATGTGCGCGCCCTGTCGATGGGTTTGTTGCACCACGCCATGATGGGTACCGCGGCTGTGGCTATCGCTACGGCTTCGACCATTCCCGGAACCCTGGTCAACTTGATGGCTGGTGGTGGCAATAGACAAAGCCTGACCTTTGGCCACCCCTCGGGCACTCTTAAAGTGGGTGCTGAGACGGCTTTCGAAGCCAATCAGTGGTTGGCTAAAAAGGTCATCATGAGTCGCAGTGCACGGATTCTTATGGAGGGTCATGTCAGAGTGCCAATACCTGACTAGTGTTATATTATAAAAATGTGATGTAAGTCTCATCCAGATTTGATTGACTCGCCTATGCTTTTAAAAACGCAGTGGGTAATGGAGTTAGCGAGTCATGAAAACGATCAAACTGATTACTATCTTGTCACTTTTCAGCTGTTACGCGGTCTTAGCAGACTCGACTATTAGCCTGAGCTATACTGACTCACTTTGGCGGCCTTTCTTAAACGGACAAACAGATACCCAGCCTAATACCTATATCAATGAGACATCCGGTCAAGTTGCGTATGATTCTGATCGTGTTCTGGAATTAACCATCAGCCGAAAGAAGTCACTGGTTCCCAACGTCGGTTTACAAACCAATATCAAAGAGCACAAGCAGCGCGCCAATGTTAACTCGCTGGTGGTATTTGATAGTGTGGCCTATAGCGCTGGAAAATCTGTTGACAGTCAGGTGGATTTAACGCACCGCGACCACTTAATTTACTATCGTCTTGGTTACAGTGACATTGATATCGATGTTGGAATGAATGTGGTTCGCTTCGACGGTCGAGTCGTGCTTCGTGGCGATAACATGCATCAAATCATCGAACACAAAGATACCAAAGCAGGCTTTTACGGTAACGTGCAATACGATATTCCGGAGAGCAATTTCTATTTCAAAGCTAATGCAACCTACGTATTAGACACAAACTCAGAGTTTAATAAGTCACGGGTCATGATGGGATATCGCGCAGACAGTGGTATTCAGGTTGAGCTTGGTTATCAAGCATATCGTGCCGAGTGGTCTGACTACATGAATACCGATGGTCATCTCAAGTTTGAAGGCCTCTACACGGGCATGCAGTTTAACTTCTAAGAACAATCTCTCACATTTTATTCTCAGTCCTAATTGGCATTCGAGCCGTACTCTGAAATAATTCTCTGTTGATATAACTATAATTCAGAGAAAACATGGAAATAATTATCGATACTATCGGTTGGTTCGGGATGATCGTCCTAATCGCCGCCTACCTGCTTGTGAGCAATAAAAAAGTAGATTCACAGTCCAAGGCTTATCAGGGCATGAATGTTGTTGCGAGCTTTTGCCTGATCATTAATACTGGCTATTACGGTGCCTATCCGGCAACGGCACTGAACGTGGTTTGGGTGTTGATGGGGCTGTTCTTTCTGGCCAGAATTCTGACCGGAAAAGTTGACAGTAATGAAACTGCTGCATGACACCTCATGCAAGTTCACAATAAACGCACACGGATATAACTAATGGCAATTCATCCACAGGCCGGTTTAAAGGCATCACAAGAGCAATTAATTGATGTCGCTGATTTACTCAGTGACTACTATCTGAAAGTTCCGGATGTGAATGATCCCGCTCAGAAAGTCACTTTTGGAACCTCTGGCCATCGAGGCAACGCAGCTTTGGCTAGTTTCAATGAGGCGCATATTTTTGCCATCACCCAGGCGATTTGTGACTATCGTGTATCACAGTCGATCACAGGTCCCCTGTATTTGGCTAAGGATACCCACGCCTTGTCAACTCCGGCTGAGAAAACGGCACTGCAGGTATTGGTCGCGAATGGCGTCAATGTTCGGCGATCGGATGACTTTACTCCAACCCCTGCGGTGTCACATGCCATTTTGACGTATAACCATGGCTCGCTCGATTCACCAGCGGACGGTGTGGTCATTACACCATCGCATAATCCTCCGGATAATGGCGGTTTTAAATATAATCCACCCAATGGTGGTCCCGCGGATAGTGATGCAACATCTTGGATTGCTGACAGAGCCAACCAATATCTTGCTGAGCACAACGCTCATGTAAAGCAAATGTCATATGCCGATGCCCTAGCTAGTGAATCAACACAGGACTTCGACTTTATGACGCCGTATGTTAAGGACCTTAAACATGTCATTAATATGCCAGCGATTCGTGATGCCAACATCGCCATTTGTGCTGATGCCATGGGAGGCTCTGGCATGGCTTACTGGCAGGCAATTGCAGACACGTACGACATTAAAATCCATCAGCGCAACACCACGCTGGATTACACCTTCAGTTTCATGACTCTGGATAAGGATGGCAAAATTCGCATGGATTGCTCTTCGGCATCTGCCATGGCGAGTTTGATCGAGTTGAAGGATGATTATGATATTGCCTTTGGTAACGACACCGACTTTGACCGACATGGCATTGTCACTCCGAGTGTTGGGCTGATGAACCCGAATCATTATTTGGCGGTGGCGATTAATTATCTGTTTAGTCATCGACCGGACTGGAATTCAGATACTGCA
>CAZLIR010000183.1:0-5099 GCA_964559635.1 uncultured Enterobacterales bacterium | reverse complement strand
GTCTAAATATCACCTAATTGGTGCTGTAACAGGGCCAAAATGGCCGTTCCGGCGGTTTCAGTTCGAAGAATTCTCGGCCCCAAACTCACACCTTGGCCGTGGTTTCTACTCGCTTGTATTTCATCGGCCGTCAATCCACCCTCGGGTCCGATCAGAATACGCACCGAAGATGTGCGGGTGAGATTCATGTCAGACACGGCCGATGACAGTGAGCTATGCGCCAAAGGGTCGAGGGTTAGCAGCGGATGCGAGCTACTAGTAAGCCAGTCAGACAATGATGTCACAGGGTTCAAAAGCGGCACATCGGCACGCCCACACTGCTCACATGCAGCAATAATAATGCCTTGCCAGTGCCGCATTTTCTTTTCTAAGCGTTTGATATCCATGCGAAATTGCACGCGCTCAGTGACAATGGGCGTGATCGAACTAACGCCCATCTCAACGGCCTTTTGAATACTATAATCCATCCGGTCGCCACGACATATCCCCTGGCCGAGTTCGGTGGATAAGGGTGAGATGGTGCTATTTTGTTGTGTTTTTACGACCGTAGCAGATACCTGTTTATGTCCGACTGTCAGCTCTGCGATGTAATCTGTACCATCGCCATTGAACAGCGTTACCTGCTCACCTGAGGTCATGCGTAGCACCTTACTGATATGCACCGCAACGGTGCGTTCGAGATCAACAGCGCATCTCGACTGAAGTGGTTGGTCTATGAAGAATCGATTCTCTCTCATAGGTATATTATAAATCCTAGAAATAACTGCTCAAGCGTTCGAATGTCGTATCTTCGTGCATGGTCGCCAACTGCTCTTTTAATAGCAGGATTTGTTGCTCCCAATATTTGATTTCAGCGAACCATGGAAAGTGATGTTGAAAGGACGGATCCTGCCAGCGACGAACCAGCCAGGCGCAGTAGTGCAACATACGCAACGCCCGCAATGACTCGATTAAATGGAACTGGCTGAACGGCAGTTCAGAGAACTCTTCATAACCCTGCAGAATATCGTCTAGTCGGGCACATTGATGTTCCGGATCAGAGCCTATAAGCATCCACAGATCCTGAATCGCTGGACCCGAGCGGGCATCATCTAAATCAACCAAGTGGGGACCATTGAGGCCCCACAGAATATTACCCGGATGAAAGTCTGCGTGCAGTCGAATCGCCCACTGCTTTTGATAATGCTTGGTAAAGCATTCATCTATCAGAGTCATGACCTGAGTTGCCACCGCTTCATAGGCAGGGCGCAGTGAGTCAGGTAAATAATCACAATTAAGGATGGTCGCCACACTCTCATGGCCGTAGGCTTTTACTGTCAGTGCTGGCCGATGGGCGAAAGGTTTACTGGCACCAACCTGATGGATGCGACCAAGATAACGGCCTAATTGGGTCAGATGCTCTGGATCCTCCAGATTGGGTTCCCGACCACCATGACAAGGAAATATCGCAAAGCGAAACGACTGCCAGTGAAACAGTGTTTCGTCACCATTGAATGCCTGTGGGGCAATCACCGGAATCTCAAAGTCGCTCAGCTCTTGGGCAAATTCATGCTCTTCGATGATTTGTGCATCAGTCCAGCGACCCGGTCGATAAAACTTAACCACCCAGTGCGTGCCATCGAAATCTGCCAGACGATACACGCGGTTTTCATAGGAATTTAAGGCCAGTAAACTGCCATCGAGTTGCAGGCCGGTGGACTCTACTGCAGATAATACAGTGTCTGGATTTAAGGCATAGTAATCCTGATCAGACACTAATATTGCTCCAGCCTTTGTTACGCCACATGAAGGTGAATATGATCGCCTGGACTGACCGGTAAGCTGCCTGTGCGAGCCAAATAACTGCCAGACCATAACCCAGTATCGGACCAATCACCCACACGGCAGGTAGGAACAACAGCCACTGCATCCCCAAGGATACTTTCATCGACTTATTAGTCGCGCCAGCACCAATCAATGCATGCATCATGACCATACCAAGCGCCTCGAGCGGTAACATGATGGCCAGAATGATCATCGGCCAATACGCTAATTCCAACGCCGACACCTCGACTAAAAATACCGACAAGATTGGCTCGGCAAAAAGAATAAATATCACCGCCAATAACGTCAGCACAATCACCGTCAGTTTGGTGACATCCCAACCCCATTGATAGGCATCGTTTTGGTCTTTCTTACCCAGCGCTTCCGACACCAAGGTAGAGGCGCTAATCCCGAAGGCGATGCAGGGCAAGATCGCCACCAGCATAATATTGGTCAGCGCATTTGCTGCCGCCAGAGAATCCGTGCTCACTTTAGAGATGATCCAAAACAGGGTGCTAAAACCTGCGGCAAAGAAAAACTGCTGAACTGAATTGGGTATCGATAATCGTATAATTGACTTGAGCGAATCCAGGCTGGGAAGTTTCTCCATAAAACCATAGGGTCTGGCCTTGTATAACCCCAGTGTAAAGTGCGCAACTGTGCCAAGGATCATGGAAATACTCGTACCCAAACCAGCCCCCTGAACACCCATTTCAGGGAAACCGAAGTTGCCATAAATAAGCGCATAGTTCAGAAAGATATTCACCGCATGCATACTGACAAGTACATACATATAGTATTTGGTTAACTTGATGCCACTCCAGAAACCACGGAATGTGAAATTCATGGCAATCGCCCAGATACCAATAACTCTCATCTGCAGATATACCTCGGATTCACGGATAACGTTCGGATCATCCAAGAGACTGGTGACAATGGTAGGTGCTGCAAAATACAGTACTATCGCCGCCGGCACTGCCAATAATAAGTTAAGTAACAAGCTACCGTTGAGTGGTGCCGCGGCCCGGCCAGTTCGACCCTCGCCGAGTCGACGTGCCACCATCACTTGCACGCCGGTTGCCAAACCCATGAATAACGACACAAACAGGAAGTTCATGTAGCTACTGATCCCGACCGCGCCGAGTGCAGCCGAACCCAGATGTCCGACCATGGCGGCATCAACCAGATTGAGGATATTTTGCGAGATCATGCCACTTAAGATTGGCAAGGAGATAGCGATAATTTGGTTTGCGCGTGTGCGCTCAGGTAACACTGATATCATGGTTAATCACAATTAAATTTTAACGCATTATACGCGCGCCTCAGCACGGTACTAGTGTTATCTGATCAATCGCCATTATTTACATGTCAAAGCCAGTGCCCAGACCTCAATATATTCAGCGCCAGCAGCCTTTAATTGTCGGCAGATAGCACTCATCGTTGCTCCGGTAGTTATGACATCATCGACCACAACCATACGTCGCGGCGCACACCCCTGAAGCACAAAACGCTGATGGCACTGGGCATGGCGCTGCGTTTTAGTCAGTTTATGTTGGGTACGCAGCGTGCCAGAATGTTTAATGACGCTGCTGATAATCGGATTATCCAGCGCCCGGCTCATCTGCTCGACAATAATATCGGCCTGATTGTAACCGCGGTATAGCTTGCGCCAAATTGACATCGGTACACTGATCATCGGTAGCCGAGCACAGAAATCCGTTTGCCGTAGGTGGTTAGCGAAAAGTCGTGTTAGATGGATCAGTAATTCTGGTCGGGCACTAAACTTACCCTGACTGATCAGAGTCGCTAATAAACCCTGATAGGCTCCGAGCACACGCATCTTGTGCCAGTCGCGACTAAACAGTTGCAGATCGGTATCGAATAGCCGCGATGTTTTACTCATAAGTTGCACGCAATCAGGACAAATTTCCTGTGCTTGCTCCAGCGGCTGGTGACATACCACACAGGCCATGATGATCGAACGCAGCTCATCGGTGAGCGTTTTCCTGAATAATCCTGACATTGGAATATTTTCTTTCTTCTGCCTGATCTATTCATTAGTTGATATCCTATGTTATTGTCGCGCCTTACCGAATTTGGAATACAGACATTGACCACGAAGCAAGCAACTCAGCTCATACGACAGCGTAATCGATTTGCTCAGCGCTACTCTGAGCAGGCGGCGCTCATTAATCTGATCAGTCAACGTTTGCTTGAGCGTCTGCAACTTGTGAAGATTACGCCTGAGGTGATTGTTGATTTGGGTAGTTTCGATGGCTCGACCTGTCGCTCACTCAAAGACATCTACAACAAGGCACAAATCATTGGTGTTGAGCCAGCCACTCGCTTGTGTCAGATCGCGACTAAACAGGTGGGCTGGTTTAGTAAGCAGCACTATATTAGTGCCTTGCCTGAGCACCTACCGCTGGCAAACAACTCGGTGGATCTGGTCATACTCAACCTCTACCCGGTATGGCTAACGGATCCGAATCCACTGTTTGCTGAAATTAACCGCATTCTGACGGCAGAAGGGCTGATATTGTTTAGCTCATTAGGGCCCGATACCTTAAAGCAGATCAATGATAGCTGGCGCCAAGCGGATGAGGCGTATCCTCATACTATGCTGTTCACTGACATGCATGATATCGGTGATGCGCTGACTCGCAACGGCTTTCATAACATTGTGATGGAAAACGAGCCGCTCAATATTAATTACCCCGATATCGATTCCATTCATGATGATCTGCGACTGACCGGTCATGCCTTACTTACACCCGAACGACGCAAAACACTGACAGGTAAACAGCGCTATCAGCGTTACATTGATGCCTTAACCGCACAAATGACACCCGAATTAAATATTACCTATGATCTGATATTTGGCCATGGGTGGAAAGGGTATAAACAACCAAAACATGCGATTAATGCCCTTGATGATACCCATGGTGCCATTCCATTCAAGGCTATCGATTAACCATCTTTGAGGGTGATTTCTGGCGCCTTTGCCAGATGTGTTGTAGAAAATGTGACAGATTTCTCTCTTTAGTGGCTGAAAAATAACCAGTTTTCAGGTAAACTATAATTTACCGGGGATCTGCCCCGGTCGATTGTATGGAGTTTTTTATGACTATCTCAGCGGTCAATTCCGGAATACAGTCATTTTTGCAAGCACAACAGAGACTCAGTACGAGTGCCGAACAGATTGCATCTGCTCCAATCTCGGAATCAGGACCACAAGCTCTTGTGGAACCTCTCATTGACTTGCGTGTGGCTGAACAACAAGCCTTGGCTTCGGT
>CAZLIR010000182.1:2646-5134 GCA_964559635.1 uncultured Enterobacterales bacterium | reverse complement strand
GGTAAAACTATTCTCGCCTCATCCCAGTCACACTATACCCACAGTCGCATCACTGAGGTGCTGAAGATCCCATTCCAATCAGTCGAGGTGGATGACACAGGTCGCATGGATTTGCATGATTTGGAGCACAAATTACAGAACTGCGATGTTGGTACAATTGTTGTTACGCTGAGCACAACGGGGATTGGCGCAGTGGATCCACTGGCAGAAATTCTTGAATTACAGAAGCGTTATGATTTCAGGATTCATTTGGATTCAGCCTATGGGGGGTATTTCCGACTCGCCTCTAATTTGCCAGAGTTAGCCCAGTCAGCATTTGCTCTCATGCAAGAAGCCGATTCAATCGTCGTCGATCCGCATAAGTGTGGCTTGCAACCCTACGGATGCGGCTGTGTACTCTTCAGGGATCCATCAGTTGGTCAGTATTACAACCATGACTCGCCCTATACTTACTTCAGCTCCGATGAATTGCATCTAGGTGAAATTAGTCTGGAATGCTCACGTGCAGGCGCCAGTGCGGTCGCACTTTGGGCAACAATGAAGTTACTACCTCTCGATTGCGATGGACAATTTGCCCATGAGATAGAATCCACCATTGTCGCTGCACAGCGACTGTATGAGAAGATCTGTGCCGCAGACGACCAACTTGCCATATTTGCCCCGCAGACGAATATTGTTGTCTGGGCGCCAAAGGCTGATAAGGCCTCTGAGATCTCGCGTATGACTCAGCAGCGATTTAGTGAGGCTGAGCAGCAGGGACTCTATCTGGCAACCATAAAATTACCTGCCTCATTGTTAAAATCCTACTGGCAAGGTGTCACCTTTGATGAAGAATATGTCACCTGTTTACGCAGTTGTTTGATGAAAGCCGAGCATGTTGATTGGATTGACAGAATTTGGGATGTCTATAGTAATCTAGCCTGATCACAAGTCAGTCATTTCCAGACCTAGTAGCGGAACCCAAGTTCTTGCTTGGCCTGACAACTGATACTCACTTGATCTATCCAGTCTCTGGTCGCTTGTTTGAGTTGCGACCATTGCTCTGATGCCATGAGCGATCCCTTTACTGAGGCTAACGACTCTTGTTTATCACACCTTAGCAGGACAGGCTCCAGCCAATCCTGTAACAGCTGTGTACTTAGAGCGCGCTCGAGTTGCGATAAATTCTCAAGACTAAATGCGATAGCTTGAGGATCATCAACGATTTTACTGTCAAAAAGAACTGTTGCGTAATCAATCGCGTTTGCGGATTTGTCTTTGAGTAATTTCTGCAGATAATCGACAGCTGAAAATTCTTGCTCATTGAGTGCTCTGATCGAGGCTAAATAGGGTCGATATAGCACATTATTTTTCGAGGCAAACGAATCAAGAATAAGTTTAATGTCTGGGTTGTTGGCCTGTGCCAAGTGTTTAATAGCAGCCAGTTGCAGACTAGGTATAGACTGTAAGTCTTGCGGTTGGGCATTGCCGAATAACCAAGCCAGTATACGATTCAATTGAGTCTCTCCACTTAATGTGGCGATATGAAGCGAGAACCATGCAATCCGATAGTTGGCATTTTTAGTGGTATTTAGACTAAGCTGATACAGCCTGTCCGATAGCCTCTGATAAGCATCGTTAATGCCAGCTGAGTTGTATTTTTGTTGCTCGCGTTTGATTGAGTCAATCATGGCTTGAAGTTCAGCCACACTTGCATACTCAAGTCTGACTCGGATGAGATGTAGCCAATGTGCAACTTCTTCTTCAGCCATACCATTCTCGCTATCTATGGCGAGTTGATACATGTCATAGGTGTTTAATTCTGGGTGGTTGGTGGTGAGTTGTCGAAGTTGGCTCGATGTATTATCTGACTGAACTAACAGGTTCGGTTTGGTCGAGAAAATCAGTGCTGCATTGCAGTTCATATCTGGGAGATCATTGAGTACTTTCTTATCTGAAGTCATGTCAATATCAATAGCTCCTGAACGCCATGAGGGATGGCTGATCGAGACTTTCAGTGGTCGTATAACGGGATAATCAGCCATCGGAACTTGATTAATGGTCACAGAGACAATTGATCCTGTCTCGTCACATTGTCTTTGCGTAGTTAATTTCGCGATCCCGGGCTTGTTTAACCATTCGCTCGACCAGTCGATTGCAGAAAAGCTGGCCTCGGTATCAATTGCTTCTAACAGATCTGCAGCACTCGTTGAGGTTTGGTTTAGAAACACACGCACAGCCTCATTGACCGAGGTTTCATTCGCAAGCTGCTCCAATCCTGTCATCAATTCTCGGCCTTTGATTTGATGTAGAGACCGGTTGGTCAGTTTATCCAGACTATCAGGATACTGGTTACTCAGAACAGCGAGTCCAGGCTGATGCCTTCTGTGGGCGTATTTCATTGAGCGCCTGCTCTGATAAATCGGAAAGAGTTCCGATGTGAGGTGCTGTAACACCCAACTCGATGTCCACTGACTCTGTGCTGATTTTAATGCCAGTCGGTTATCGA
>CAZLIR010000182.1:0-2546 GCA_964559635.1 uncultured Enterobacterales bacterium | reverse complement strand
TTTGAAACGTTCGGTCTGAAAATACCACAACTTAAAGTCACCCCGGTCTTCTACCTTCTCAGTATCCAGAGTAGACAACAGGTTCCAATCATTATCTGTTGTGAAGATGGCTTTGATCTTCATGGGTAAATCATCCTGATTGAACATTGGAAACAGTGCATGTGCCGTTTGAATATCTGATTTATTGAACAGATAGTGAGAACCATCGGCTGAGTCGTAAAAATGGTTCAGCCCGGGTTTATTTTTAACGAACGGACGGGAGAATTGGATCTTGATGCGATTGTTGCCATCGTTCATCAGCTCAGGAGGGATTGATAGAAATTGACCATTGTAGTTAATCCCAGTGGGCTTGTTATTGAGTAAGATGCGTTCGATTTCGCCATCAGCAAAGTCAATCGTCAGTGGAAATTCAGTACGTTGATAGACAAACCGGAATTCGACGACGCCGGCATAACGGCCAAATTGTGTTAAATCAAGATTCAGCTCGTAGTAGAGGTCAGCGATAGTGGCATGTCTGATCTTACGTTCCGTTGCTGAAATAAACTCAGAAGGGGTGCGCTGATAGTCTTTACTAATGCCAAGATGTTGGATAGGACTGCTATCACAGCCACTGATAAATATCAGACTCATCAGCGTGAGTGACCAAAAAGATACAACCGGCCGGACTAACTTCAATTGATTCTCCGCATTACAGTGGTTTATCTATACTACAGCACTAGTAAGCTAGGGTATAATGCGCGCGAATGCAAGTGGTAGGTATGATTCAATCATCATGGAAAAAACACGGTTCGGTGGCATTGCCCGTTTATATGGTGACAAGGCTGCTGATTATTTTACACGTTGCCATATCGCGGTCATAGGAATCGGCGGAGTGGGCTCATGGGTAGCCGAGTCGCTGGCACGATCGGGTATTGGTGCGATCACGCTGATCGATCTTGATGATGTTTGTATCACCAACGTGAATCGTCAGGTGCATGCACTGACCAGTACTGTGAATCAATCAAAAGTCTATACCATGTATAAGCGTTGTCTGGATATTAATCCGGACTGTCAGGTTCGTGTGATTGATGAGTTTGTCGATACCCAAAACATCCCTGAAATCATCAGTCATGACTTTGATTATGTGGTTGAAGCGATTGATGCTGCTGTGGTTAAGGCGGCCCTCGTCCGATATTGCAAACGCAACAAAATTCCCATTATTTGTATTGGTGGAGCAGGGGGAAAGGTCGACCCAACTCAGGTGCAAAAGCAAGATTTAAGTAAAACCTGGAATGATCCTCTGTTGGCTAAAGTCCGCTCTCAACTTCGCAGCTATCACGGTTTTTCACGCAATCCCAAGAGCAGTTTTGGCGTTGAATGTATCTACTCTCCGGAGCAACCTAAATATCCTGATGGTAAAGGTGGCATGACACAAGATAAGCCTAGTGATGGTGGGGGGCTGGACTGCACTACGGGGTTTGGTTCGATTACACACATCACTGCCACATTCGCACAATTCGCCGTCGCCAGAGTGCTTGAAAAATTGGCGCAAAAGGCAATGAAATAACTGCTGACTAGTTCGAGCTTTTATTGCGGCTGCGAAGATTACACTTAACCAGAATGCGACTGGCAATCTCTTCAATTGACCGTGTGGTTGTATTCAAAAATGGGATGCGCTCACGACGGAATAGTTGTTCAACCGTGCGAACTTCAAGTTGACACTGTTGCAGCGAGGCATAGTGGGAATTAGCCCGTCGCTCGGTGCGAATATCATGTAATCTGTCTGGCAGTATGGTTAAGCCAAATAACTTACCTTTGTATTTTTTTAGCTCATGGGGCAAGCGAAGATTATTCATATCCTCGGCCACAAACGGATAGTTGGCCACGCGCAAACCATACTGCATGGCTATATAAAGAGAGGTCGGCGTTTTACCACAGCGTGACACACCAATCAGAATGAGATCCGCTTCATTGTAATAGCGGGTTGTGGCGCCATCATCGTTATTCAGGGAAAAGTTCACCGCATCCATTCGATGATCATAGGATTTAACATCAGACATGCCATGCGCTTTACCGACTCTGAAGCTGGATTGGGTGTTAAGCTCTTTCTCAAGAGGCCCGACAAAGGTATGAAAGAAGTCCATCATCAAACCGTTGGCCGATTTTAGCTGTGCACGGTGTTGTGGGTTAACGATGGTGTCAAAAATAATCGGTTTTGTGCCATCTTTTTCGGCCGCATAGTTGATTTTCGAAATGAGTTTTTCAATCTTCTGTTCATTGTCGATAAATGGGATGGTAATTTCTTCGAACAGTACCTCATCAAATTGTGAGATCAGGGCTTTACCCAAGACTTCGGCAGTAATGCCGGTACGATCAGAAACATAGAAAACGGTTCTTTTAGTCATTTCATTAACCCACGCAAATTGTTTCAGATATTGAGACCTGATATTAAGCCTCTATAATGTCATAAAATTGCGCTTTGACAACTGCCTGAATGCGAAAAGCTGATATAATTCGAGCAAATTATAATAAACAATCAAGGAGTTCATGGTGGGTAGATACGTTGC
>CAZLIR010000181.1:0-5153 GCA_964559635.1 uncultured Enterobacterales bacterium | reverse complement strand
CCCACGATGCCGGTGCTGGCTGCCATCAGCATACCCACTAAAATCACGGAGTATGCCAAGCCTCCGGATATGCGACCAAAGAGATATGCCATCGATGACAGCATCTGTTCGGCAATTTTCGCGCGCTCTAGCATAACGCCCATAAAGATAAACAATGGCACGGCGATCAAGTTGTCATTGTTCATGATGCCAAATATCCTGCTCGGCAAGGCACGCAAGATAATCTCTTCGAAAACGCCGATTTGTATGCCGATAACGGCAAAAATAATGGCTGTTCCGCCGAGCGATAACGCCACCGGGAAACCCGCCATCAGCACGAGGCAGATAACAATAAACATAATGACTGGCATTAGCTCAATCATGCTCGGAGTCTCTGTTTTGGAGTGTGATAATCGACTGCATGATAACCGCAAGCCCCTGTAGCATGAGCAATACTGGCATTATCAGAAGCAATGACTTGAATAAGTATAGATAGGGCAAGCCGCCCGCTTCACCGGACGATTCACCAATCGCCCAACTGATCTTCACATAACCATAACTGGTTTCGATAATTAGCAGACAGACGGGGATCAACAAAAATACGGTTCCGAGCAGATTAACCCAGGCCTTTTTTTGCTTGCTGTAATTATTGTAGAGCATGTCGACCCGAACATGGCCATCGTCAGCTAGCGTGTAGCTCGCACCAAACATGAAGACTATCGAGAACAAATATAAAACTGTTTCCTGAAGCGGTATCGAACCAATTTTGAAAGCATATCTGAGAACAGCAAGAACAAAGACCAGAATCACCAGCAGTAACGTGCTCCAAGAGATTAGCCGACCAATGGCACGATTTATGTCAGAAATTGACGTTGCTATCAGAGAAAGAAATTTCATCTAGTTATTATCATCAGAGAAGTTATTCACACTGGCCATAAAAAGTTATCCACAGGCCTTAGCTAAACTAAGTTATAAAGTCGACATCATAAGCCATTGTTTTTGTTCGCTTTTATAGGTTCTTTTCAATGCTTTGTGTCTGAATGCATAATGTGAGTAATTTTATGCATTGATTTTTAGCCACAAAAGTATCCACAGGCCCGGTTTGGATAGTTTTACTTGTTTTCCAATAAGTTAGCACAGCTTGCTATATCAAAATAATAACTCTGGTCGCTAACTGGTACTACCACTCAATCACAATCCAATTGGGTGCTACGATTTTTTCACCCATATCCGGACCGATTTTTTGAAATTGTCCAGAGCCTTCCCGATCAATCAGATAATATGCCGGAAAACCATTCGATGGTGTTACCTTGATTGCTCGCAACTGGCCATTAATACGATATTCTTTCACCAGCCTGTCCTCACCCTCAATAATGGTGATCTCAGCTTTAGGGACATAGCCCTTTTCAACTTTTGGCGCTTCTTGAACTGGTTTCTTCTTGTCATCTGCCGCTGCTTTTTGCTCCGCAGCCGATGAAACATTGAACAAAAATATTGTCGTCAATAAAATTATCCATTGCTTACTCATTTTTGAGTCCTTCACTAATTGACCTTGCTGCCATCCTATAGCAAACTGATTCTTTATGCACTTAATTACCACCTCTAAACGAGTATCAATAAAGCATGTCTGACAATACTGCGCCAGTTATTCTGGTAGACGCCTCTTCTTATCTGTTTCGCGCCTATCACGCGATGCCACCTTTGACTAATTCTAAGGGCAACCCTACCGGCGCCATCTATGGTGTGATCAACATGATGAAGAAGCTGATGGATGAATATCAACCACAGTATATGGCCATGATTTTCGACCCCAAAGGCAAGACATTTCGCAATGACATGTATGCTGAATATAAGGCTCACCGCCCGCCAATGCCAGATGATCTGCGCGAACAAATTGCGCCACTGCATGAACTGATCAAGGCGATGGCCGTACCTTTGGTCATCGAGCCCAATGTCGAGGCCGATGATGTCATTGGTACCCTGTCTAAGATCGCTGCCAAGGCTGGTCATCAAGTATTGATTTCCACTGGCGACAAAGACATGGCGCAACTCGTTAACCCCTCAGTGAAATTAATCAACACCATGAATCAGGTGGTGATGGATGAAGCTGGGGTCATGGATAAGTTTCAAGTTCGCCCCGATCAGATTATTGATTACCTGGCCTTGATGGGTGACAAGGTAGATAACATACCTGGCGTGCCATCGGTCGGCCCTAAAACTGCCGCCAAATGGCTTGCGACCTATGAAACACTCGATAATCTGATTGCGCATGCTGATGACATTGGCGGTAAGGTCGGAGAAAAATTACGCGAACATATTGATCAATTGCCTCTCAGCAAACAACTTACTGAGATTAAGTGCGATGTCGTGGTTCCCGGACTCGATGAACTGCAACCGGGTAGTGCCGATCCCGAGCAGTTAATCCCTCTGCTACAGGAACTTGAGTTTAAGACCTGGCTGTCTGAAGCACAGACTGATCATGAGCCAGACATTGTCGCTATCGATAAAGATTACGAGATTATTCTCACCCAAACTCAGCTCGATGACTGGTTAGAGAAACTGAACAGTGCTGAGATTACCGCATTTGATACCGAGACAACTTCTTTGGACTATATGCAGGCCAAACTGGTGGGTTTTTCTTTTGCGGTAGAAGCACACAAGGCAGCCTATTTGCCCTTTGCCCATGACTATGAGGGCGCACCTGAGCAACTCGCTATCGCTGACGTGCTAGCCCAATTTAAGCCTTGGTTAGAGGACAAATCCAAGGCTAAGGTTGGACAAAACCTTAAATACGATCGCTCAGTTCTTAAAAATTATGATATTGAGCTGGCCGGAATTGCCTATGACAGCATGCTCGAATCTTATGTGCTGAATTCAACCGCTAGTCGGCATGATATGGATAGTCTGGCCCTGAAGTATTTGGGACAAAAGACTATTAGCTTCTCGGATATTGCGGGTACTGGCAAGAAACAAAAGACATTCAATGAAATCCCACTCGAAGAGGCAGGACCTTATGCTGCGGAAGACGCCGATATCACCCTGCAACTACATCAACGTCTATGGCCAGAGATAGCCAAGGACGAAATGCTGACTCAGGTATTGCAGGATATTGAGATGCCGCTTTTGCCGGTATTGAGTGAGATTGAACGCACCGGTGTGAAACTTGATACCGAGGCATTAAACCAGCAAACCGCTGAACTGGCTGAAGAGATTCAGCAACTTGAACATCAGGCACATCAGGTAGCGGGTGAAAATTTTAATCTGGGGTCGCCAAAACAGTTGCAGGAAATATTATTTGAAAAGCTCGGCTTGCCGGTTCTGAAGAAGACACCCAAGAAGCAACCATCGACCGCAGAAGATGTGCTACAGCAACTGGCTGTTGATTACGAGTTGCCGAGTATCATTCTCCAGTATCGCAGCCTGAGTAAATTGAAATCGACTTACACTGACAAGCTGCCAGACATGCTCGACCCTGACACTGGCCGAGTACATACCTCTTACCATCAGGCGGTCACAGCGACTGGTCGATTATCCTCAAGTGATCCGAATTTACAGAATATTCCGATCCGCACCGAGCAGGGTCGGCGCGTTCGCACGGCCTTTATTCCAGAAGCTGATTGTAAGATGGTGGCGATTGACTACTCCCAGATTGAGCTGCGCATCATGGCGCATCTATCAGGCGATTCCGGGTTAATCACCGCCTTTGAGGAAGGGCGCGACATTCACTCAGCGACTGCTGCGGAAATTTTTAATGTTGCCCTTGATGATGTTAACGCTGATCACCGGCGTCAGGCCAAGGCCATAAACTTTGGTCTGATTTACGGCATGTCGGCATTTGGCTTAGCTCGCCAGCTCGGTATCGATCGTGGCGATGCTCAGACTTATATGAATGCTTATTTCGATCGTTACCCTGGTGTAAAGGCCTACATGGACAACACCCGCGAATCGGCCAAGGATCGCGGCTATGTAGAGACTCTCTTCGGTCGACGATTGTACTTGCCTGAAATTACCAGTCGTAATGCCATGCGTAGGCAGCATGCCGAGCGTACCGCCATTAATGCACCGATGCAGGGAACCGCGGCAGACATTATTAAACTTGCGATGATCGACGTCTGGTCATGGATGAACTCAGATGCCGCCGACGCGCGGATGATTATGCAGGTACACGATGAGTTGGTGTTTGAAATCCCGGACCGCCAAGTCAATGCCTACAGTCAGCAACTAAAATCAATTATGGAGGATGCGGCAGATCTCGCCGTGCCTTTGATCGCAGATGTCGGGATTGGTAACAACTGGGATGAAGCCCATTAACAATTGTTTACATATCATTGCACTTGTCGCTGCAACAAAAAGCCGTTTCTTTGCTCTAATACAGTAGATGCCTTAATTTGTGGCGTCTACCCCCCTAACCAGATCCTAGACTGGTTATATCAGGTACCCCTCCTGATGTTTATGATGGCCCGTTACGTTTGTAGCGGGCCTTTTTTATAGGTGTTGTTCAAGAATGATGTAACGGCAGAAACACCTTCGCCTTTGAGACTAGAAAAGGGACTGATAAGTAACTCACTGTCAGGACCAACAAATGGTTTAAGGGTATTTTTAACCGCGCGGGTGGTCTTGGCCCTCTCGCCCTGCTTAACCTTGTCTGATTTGCTAAGAAGTACCATCACGGACAGTCCAGCCGCCAGAGACCAGCGGATCATGGCGACATCCATATCTTTACATGGGTGACGAATATCCATCAAAATAACCAGCGCCTTTAGGCATCTGCGAGTTTGCAAGTACTCACTTAGCGTTTTCTCCCAGTTGTTCTTTACCGCCCGCGAGACCTTGGCAAAACCATATCCGGGCAAGTCGATCAGACGATTGGAGTCGTCGATGGTAAACACATTTATGAGCTGCGTTCGCCCGGGTGTTTTACTGGTTCTGGCAAGGTTGTTTTGACCCGTTATTTTGTTCAAAGCACTCGACTTACCAGCGTTGGATCGCCCAGCGAATGCCACCTCAATTCCCTCATCATCGGGTAATTGATGCAACTCTGCCGCGCCGAGTAAATATCGGACCTTGCTATAGTCGATTGATTCATTGGAATTATCGATATGCACTTTGTCTCTGACCCCTTTCTATCTGGCTAATTAGCAACTATAATTCGCCTTAATTATGCATTTAATTTT
>CAZLIR010000180.1:4418-5158 GCA_964559635.1 uncultured Enterobacterales bacterium | reverse complement strand
AGCGAATACCAGCCAGTCCGTATGCTTTTGATAATGTCTTTAATACAATCAGGTGAGGATAATCAGATAACCACTGCGCACTGTCCGAGCCATACTGGCTAAATTCAATGTAGGCTTCGTCTAAGAAAATCCAGACATTGCGTGTTGCGGCTGCATCGAGTGTGGCTTTAATAAAGTCATTCGATAACTGCTGGCCAGTGGGGTTATTCGGGCTCGTTAAAATAACCACTGCGGCTGGCTTAGTCAGTTTTTGCTTAGCCGTTGGATAAGCTTCAATGGCTGCGAGTGTCCCCGCTTCATCAATACTAAGATTATCACCAGCTTCGAGAATAGTCGGCTCTAACTTCCAACTCTCAATACCCCAGGTGTACTGCGAGAACGCCGGCAGAGGTAAAATCATGTCCGCGCCTTCGTTGAGAATGCGCATCAGGATCATTATTGCTTCATCACCACCGTTAGTAGCAAGGATTTGATTCGGCTCGACCTGATTGATTTCCGCCAGCGCTTGCTCAAGAGGCAGGCGATCCGGATAACGCCATAACTGCTGATCGAAAGGCATATCCTTATCGATCTGCGTCAGACAATCCGGACGCTCATTAAAATGTAGTCGTAAAGGATCAGACATATTAGACCGCTTTTCTAATCGCTGTTTCTAGAATGTCTGTCGCACCGGCTTCGAGTAACTGCGGAATCAGTTCACGAATTTCCGACTTCTTCACTGCTGCTTTAATCGCAAAGCC
>CAZLIR010000180.1:0-4408 GCA_964559635.1 uncultured Enterobacterales bacterium | reverse complement strand
TTATAAAGCTTGGCTACTGTCGGGTTACGCATGGCTGGTAGAAGCGAAACAATCTGTTCAATTTGATCGTTCGCACAGTTCATCTCGAGGAGCACTCGCTCGCGTCCGTTTAAAACTGACTGCATTAGTGTGAGTAAGTCTTCGATGTCTTTGCGCTTGCCCGGATCCTTCATGACCTCTTTATTCGCAATAAATTGCGTGCTACTGGTCATAACGGTATCAACAATCTTTAAATCATTGGCGACAATGGTGGTACCTGTTGAGGTGTTATCAATAATCATGTCCGCATCTTCAGGCGGGAACACCTCAGTCGCACCATAGCTTCTTAGTAGCTGGTAGTCGAAACCATTACGCTTGAGATACTCCTCACTGATGCTCTTGTACTCAGAAGCAACAATCACTGGACGACTTTTTACTTCTTCCCAATCCCAGCTCTCAGGGATACAGGCGACAATGCGCACGGGATCAAAGTTTAGGTCTTTGAGAATCTCGACATCACAATGACGCTCTTGTATCCAGTCGAGACCTGCGAAACCAATATCGTGGCGACCCATTTCTACCAATGAAGGTATGTTTTGGCTCTTCAGGAGTTTGACCTGAAAATCAAAGCCATAGGCGCGTGGACGATAGTTTCTATCATTACCAACGATTTTGATGCCACAGTCAGATAGTAGCTCAAGTACCTTGGTGTTAATGCGTCCTTTCGGTAAGACCAGTTTAAGCGTCATGATAATTTGCCTTTGTTAAGTATGTTTAATGGTTAAAGTTAAAAAGTTATACGTCTAAAAATGAAAAAAGCCCCGACTACGTGGTAGACGGGGCTTTTATAAATCAGATATCAGATTACATATGCAAAGCACCGCCGGCCACGGAATGGTGGTGGTCATGGTTATGAACCAAATGGTTGTGTGCGTGTGTATTAGTAATCATGGGCGTATAAGAACAGTTTTTGAGTTTGATTGCAATCGTTTTTAATGGACAAATTGTTTACAAATTTGTCGGAAGTGCTCTATCGGCGGTTGACATAGCGTTTGGGATCGACCGGTTTACCATTACGAAGCACTTCATAATGGACATGTGGTCCGGTGGAGCGACCCTGAGATCCCATCTTGGCAATGACCTGACCTTTATCGACTACCTCACCAACATTGACCAGAATTTCCTGACAATGGGCATAGCGTGTTGAGTAGCCATCGCCGTGGTTAATTTCAATCATTTGACCATAACCATAGCGTTTCGATGCCCAAACCACTACCCCGGATCCGGTAGAGATGACATCTGCACCCTGTTTGCCAGCGAAGTCCATGCCTTCGTGCCAGGCTGGCTCACCCGTAAATGGATCGGCACGCTTACCGAAGAATGACGATGTCCAGCCTTTGTTGATTGGCCGACCAGAAATACGCACTTCAGCCGAGAGTTCTTTGTCGAGTAAAATCGATTCGAGGACGTCGAGCTGATATGCCCGGTCACTGATTAGTGCCTCAAAATCATCCAAGCCGCGGAATAAGTCCTCTGCGCGATAGGTTTTACGTTCATCATCCAGTGGGATTAACACGCCACCGATCCCGGGCTTTTCACTGAAATCAAATTCGCCTTCTTTTACCTTGGCTAATTTGGCAACTCGTTGCCCGAGTGCATTAATACGATTTAGCTCAGCCTGGAGGAGACCTACTTTCGCGGTGAGGGCGTTGATCTGCAACTGAGCATCGTTTTTAGACTGCTCGAGTTGCTGTTGTTGTTCGATGAGTGTGCCGCGCATATCAGTGATGGCTTGGTTGGCAAGGGTTTCGTTCTCAGAAGGTTGCGCCCATTGGTAGCCGAGCCAAATGCCCGCAAATGGTAGCGAGAAAACTAAGCAAATAATGCCGATAGCCTGAGCACCAGAAAGGTGTAGTTTTCTGAGTCCCTGTCGGTTCGATTTTTTAAGTACAGTAATGTGCATTAGTTTTCGTTTACTTTGAATGCTATAAATTTCCCAGCGAACATGACATACTCGCCCCTATGGACGATGATAAAATATATCAGCTACAGGATGCCATTCACCGATTTCGGCGCAGTGAGAATCGCAATCGTATTGGCAGTCTGAGTGATCATATTAAGAACCCCAAAGGCCAACTTGCGTCACTGGTTGATAACCTTAACAGAATCAATCGGTTAAACCAATCATTAAAAGTCATTTTACCTGAGCCGATGACTGATCACTGTACGATCGCTCATATGAAAGATAATCAGCTGGTACTGGCAGTTGATTCAGGTGAGTGGGCCACCCGCTTACGCTTTGAAAAACTCAATCTACTAAGCTACTTGCGCACTCATGGGTTTGCCGCCGTCACGGGGATTGATATCATCGTCAATCCAGAGCAATTTCGCACAAAGTAACGAGCCCATTCAGATCCAGATATTCTGTTTTCACTAGTTGGCTTGTCACCAGACTCTCGTTACAATGACTCTATGCTTACACACCTGAACATACGCAATTTTGCCATCATTGACGAGTTGGCAATCGACCTTGAGCAAGGCTTAACTGTGGTGACCGGCGAGACCGGAGCAGGCAAGTCCATAATGGTCGATGCTTTGTCATTGGTGTTAGGTGACCGTGCAGAGGCTTCTGTGATCCGCGCCGAGGCAAGTCAGGCTGAAATCAGCGCCCAATTTACCATCAGTGATCTGCCACAAGTGCAGCATTGGTTAGCTGAGCAGGCCTTGGAAGCCGATGATGACTGTATCCTGAGACGGATTATCCATCGTGAGAAGAGCTCAAAAGGCTACATTAATGGCCGTCCTGCGACCATGCAGATGCTACGTGAATTAGGTGAATTGCTGGTAGATATACATGGTCAGCATGCCCATCAGGGATTATCGAAGCGTCCGGTTCAGCTTGCAATTCTGGACCAGTTTGGTCAGCTCAGTAGCCAGCGTGCGGCATTAGCTGAATTATGGCAAACATGGCGTAGTACTCAGGTAAAGTATCAGCGACTGTATGAGGCGGTTCAGGAGGGCAGTGACCGCAAGGAGTTGTTGTCATATCAGGTGCAAGAGATGGAATCGCTGGCGATCACCGAAGATGAACTGGCAACCATTGAAGAGGATCACAAGCGCCTATCAAACATGTCTGAATTAATGCAGGGCTCAGAGTCTGAACTACACCGACTATATGGCGATGAGGGCCAGTCAGTTTATAGTCAACTGAACTCGAGCCTTGCGACATTGCAACAACTTGAGCAGCTCGACCCAGCCTTGTCTGACACCAATGGGCTCTTGCAAGAGGCCCTTATTCAGGTGCAGGAGGCCAGTCAATCGCTAGAGCAGTACTTAGCTCAAACTGAGACTGACCCAGAAGCCTATCATCAGATTGATCGCAGATTGGGACTACTACATGAGTTAGCGCGTAAGCATCGCACTGACATCGCAGGCCTGTATGAACATTATCAGCAACTATCCAGTGAATTGGCTGATATTGCTCTCGACGCAGAGGGTATTGAGGCGCTTAGAAATGAGCTGGAACAGCAAAAGAGCCAATGGCTAGAGGCAGCACAGAAATTATCCAAAGCACGGAAATCAGTTGCCAAAAAACTACAGAAGGCAGTCAATCATTACCTTGAATCACTCGGCATGCAGGGTGGGGTGTTTGATGTGTGCTTTAGCGAACTCGAGTTAGAGCAAGCCAACAAGACCGGCATTGATAAAATAGATTTCATGATTTCTGCTAATCCGGGCCAGCCACTACAACCACTGGCTAAGGTGGCATCGGGTGGTGAATTATCTCGTATGAGTCTGGCGATTCAGGTGGTCACACATAATGATTCGTCGATACCCTGTTTGATATTTGATGAGGTCGATGTCGGTATTGGCGGGGGGACTGCTGAGGTAGTGGGTAATTTGTTACGCGAATTGGCACAACGGGCGCAGGTGTTATGTGTCACGCATCAGGCTCAAGTAGCAGCCAAGGGTATGCAGCACTTTACTGTGTCGAAATCTTCGGATAAATCGCATACCAGCACACAAATATCCAAACTTACTCCAGCGCAACGGACGGAAGAAATTGCGCGCATGATTGGAGGTTTGGAGATCACCGAGCAAACCCTTAAATATGCTGAGGAATTACTCAGCTAAAGCCACTAAAATTGTGTGGTTTTTCACTTGATTTCAACAGAAATGTCCCAATTCTTTTCTAACGGCTAGAAACCCTGTAAAATTGCGCCATTCGTACGACTGGCTGATTCTCGCCAGAGACAAAATAACAAGATTTTCAAAATACAGAGAGCTCCATGTTCGGACAATTTTTCACCAAGATATTTGGCAGTCGCAACCAACGACTGGTCAAGCAGTACAGCAAACGAGTTAATAAGATAAACGCCATCGAACCGGAGTTCGAAGCACTGAGTGATGAGGCGTTACAGGCTAAAAC